>CBINJX010000435.1:0-5120 GCA_966251085.1 uncultured Verrucomicrobiales bacterium | reverse complement strand
ATTACTGATTACTGAGCACTGAGCACTGAGCACTGAGCACTGAGCACTGAGCACTCACTGCCCGCCCTCCTGCGCCACCTGCTTTACGGGCGGGGTCTTCGGAGTACGGGGTGGGGAGGGAGCAAGGACCAGTTCACTGATAAGCTTCGCGGGAATTTGTAGATCGCCCAGCACTTCGCTGCGGGCAATGAGTTGTCCGCCTTCCCAATGGAAGGTCTCAAGAGAGATGGCGCAGCCATCGGTAAGCCGAACACGAGCATGCGCTGGCTTGGAAGAAAGTGTGCCACCGAATTCCACTGCAAGCACGCGATCCATCGGAAGTTCGAGCGGCCCGATTTCGCTCTCCAGTAGGAGCTTGCCGTCGCGAAAATCCTTCGGTGCCCCCATGGCGACATCACCGTTTGTGAGCGAGGTGGCTGGTGTGGGCTCCGAACTAGGAGTCGGCAGCTCCCCGTTCCAGGGGCCGAGCCAGATGTTGGAGACCACTACGGACGCCTGTTGTGGATACGCTTGCATGCGAATGGTGTCCCCGAGCCCCGGGAGCCGCTCGGATACCTGTTGGCCAATTTTGATCAGGAACACGCCGTCGAGGAAGATGTCCGCGGTGCCGAGCTTGGCATCTACAAATACGCGAATATTCCGGCGGGAGGTGGGGTCTTGAAGCTTATCGACAAACTCGATCTGTTTCGACCGGGAACTCTGGCTCTTTCGTGAGTACGCGTAAGCATACAGCCGCCCGTGGGAGAGCTGGGCCTGGAGCCGTCCGCTATCTTGTGCAGAGGTCATCGACAGAATGACGCTAGGCTCTGAGCCGGAGATGCTGGTTACATCAAAGCGAAGTTCATAACGCTCGGGTATCTCCTTGAGGGATGTAACCAGTTGCCCCGCGGACGAGTCGTTACGAACCTCGGACCGGAGAAGATAGCTGCCGTCGAGATAAATCCAGCGGTTTCCGGTTGCCACCTCATATCCGAATGGCCCGGACGTGTCGGATTTATCGGAGTCGAGTCCCATCCATTTTGCCGGTTGTTGGCTGCCATCGGTAAGCAGCAGTTTCGGGTTCGGGTAGAGACTCCAGAGATGATCCTGCGGCAGGCCGAAAGCCCCGAGCTGGGTGTGACGGAACTCGATCTTGCCATCCGTAAACCCAGCCAGATCTCCGCGGAGCCGGTCTCCGTTGCGGAGTTCCACGGTGGCCGCGTTCACCGTTGGCGCGGAAGTAATGTCGCCCGCAAACGATCGGAATCCGGCGATGTGATCCGGTCGGATCGTAAACTCCTGGCCTTCCATCGTCTGCCACCGCCACGGTTCACCGTTCACTGCGGAAATCAGGAAGCCCGGCAGCTCGTCGCCGTTCTTAAAAACCAGAAGATCAGCCGGCTTAGCCTCGGGTTTCTTTGACGCGATCGGAAACGCGATGGTTTGCAGAGATGCGAGGCTGGCTTCCATCGCCGGGG
Organism: uncultured Verrucomicrobiales bacterium; assembly: GCA_966251085.1. Classification (GTDB taxonomy): domain Bacteria; phylum Verrucomicrobiota; class Verrucomicrobiia; order Chthoniobacterales; family Chthoniobacteraceae; genus CBINJX01. Next base: position 3,663 of record CBINJX010000435.1, on the reverse strand, counting down.
CAAAGACAGTGCGGAACCGAGCTTTGCCGCCGCTGACCTCCATGTCCGCTGTGCTCAATTCACCATTGTCGCCAAAGAGCAGTACGGCGTCGGACTCGGCCAGCGGGTCGGCATCATGGGCAAACTGTACAAATGTGCCGGTTTTCCGCTCCCAATTCTCTCCCGAGAAGACAACCCCATCCTTGGTGAGCGCCCCCAAGTGACCAACTCGCATCTTTCCTCCAGAGGAGATCAGACAATCGCCTTCTCCGGTGACTAATTCATCCGGCGAGAACATGCCATCCCAAGGGCGAATATCGATGCGGTTGAGCTTGAGCGGTCTGTTCTGGCCAAACTGACGCTGGAAGCAGATGCCCGATACCTGGAACTCGCGCTGAGCGAACTGCTTTTTCTCCTCCTCGGTCCTGAATTTCCAGTCGCCGAGTTGATGTCCATTCCGGAAAACCAGCATTCGCTCACCAATCCCGTCATAAAGTATACGGTAGCGAACCGGCCCGACTGCTTCGCTCATCTCCTTCGGGATCGGGGTGCGGATCGTCACCATCCGGTTACTATAAGCCGTATGGCGGAACTCTTGACGCCGCATATGCAGCAGGACGGTGCCTGAACTATATGAGTTCACAGAGGGACCGTGCGGCTGGAGCCATACCTGCGTGTACTCCTCGGCATCCTCCGGGATTTCGAAAGTCATTTCGAATCGGCGGAAGGACGCCACGCTGCGGCCGATCCACGTATTCGCTTTTGTCGTAAGGGTGCCATCCTTGACCTCGATCTGTGCACTGGGGCTCTGTTCCAACCAGCCCTCCGCATCGAGTGCTCTCCCGGAGAACGCAAATGCCGGCGCTGGTTGCGCTCCCGAGTAGAGCCAGGAGATCGCCTCACGGCCGAAAGTGAACGTCGTCTGATCTCCGATTTTCAGGGAAAAAGTTTTTCCGTCTTCGCTGCTGAGATCGCCGTGCAACCAGTCTCCGCCGGGGAGTTTTACCGTGGCTAAGCCAGATTTCGATTTGTCCTCTGGCGGTTCCTTCCCGTCGCCGGCGACGACCTGCCCGTGATAGGTGCGCGTTGCGGACGGAGTAAGAATGATTTTGCGGATATCCGATCGGAGAAACCGGATCGGCTCACTGACGTCCGGGCGGCTCCACAGGAGTTCCTTCTTGTTCAATGCGACGATCTCCCCTCGGAGTTGGCTGCCGTCCTGAAAAATCAGCGCGTGCGCATAACCTTCGATCTTTTGTGGGGCCGAATCGTTTGCCTCAGGCTCAGTTGGGCGAAAGAACCGCATTCCCGGGTCTCTCTTCAATTTCTTGACGACCTCGTCGCCGAAGAGATTGACGCCCGGCGCAGGGTGAACCTGCGCATGTAGGGCGGCTGAGCCGGTGAACAGGGCGATGCCGAGGCTCAGCCATCGCTGGGGGAGGGGGTGGAAAAACTTCATTTAGCGGCTCCTGTTTCGACCTGCTGGAAATAAGCCTGCAGCTGATCCCGGAATTCTTCCGGCCATTCCCCTGCATTGCTTGCGCCACCGGCTTTTTCCACCTGACGACCGTTGGCGTTGCCTTTGCCCGCAGCGCCGTCGACCAACTCGCCACTGAAGCTGCTCGAAGATTTGGAGTTATTACCTCCGCCCGAGCGGGACCTCGTTGCTTTGGCCATCATCTGCTGGAGCATCTGCTGCATCTTGGCCATGGAGCCGGATTTTCCGCCCTTCTTGTCCGGTGGAACGAGCAGCTCGATCACGATGCCTTGCGTGGTGACCACCTCCGCGTCCGTCTTCGGCGCGCGCAGCTGATCGGCAACCTCCGCCATTAGCGTTTCCACGTTTTCGAGCAGCGGTTTTACATCGTCGAATTTGGTCTTCTCCCGAAGTTGCCCTACCGAGTCGCGCAGCTCGTCCTGCTGGGTTGCGAGCTTCTTGGAATCTTCCGCATGCTGCGGATTTGTCTCCTTCCTGCTGTCGAGCAGCAGGGTCTGTTCGCGGACATTGTCCTGCGCCTGCGCAGCGCGGACCATGGCGACGATTAATTCCAGAAGATCCGGATCCATCTCGCCGCCGCCCTGGCAATCGCTGTTGCACTCGCTCTGGATCATCGTCGCCCAGGCATCGAGTTGTTCACCCCAGCGCTTTGCGCGGCCGACGGATTTCAGGCCGAGGTTGGCACGCACGAAACCTGCGAGTTCGCTGAGTTCGGCAACGACCTTCTTCTCCTGCATCTCCTTGTGCACGGCGAGGTACTTCTCGTTCGGTACGCGCTTCAGGAAACCCATCATGTCATTGACGATGGAATCGACGTCTTTTGTCGTTTCATCCTGCTTTCCTGCGACCCGTTCAAAATCCTGCTTCTTTCCGTCCCCGATCTCCTCCGGCTTCAGGCCGACGGTGTCCTTTGCGAGCGTCTTCAGTCCGTCTGACACCTTATATTCCGAGGATGCAGCGGCACGGAGCCGGTTGTAGAAGTTGCGGGCGTAGAGATTCTGATTGGTGGTGTTCATCTGGTTCGCCGCCTTGCGCATGGCATCCAGTGCCTCCTGCTGCTTTTTCCCGGCGTCAGCGAGTTGCTGGTCGCGGCTCTGCGGCTGCTGGCTGGCCTGTTGCAACGACTGCGCGGCATCCTGCATCGGCGGGTTTGCCTGCTTCCCGAGCTGCTCCATTAGGTTCTGCCAGTCGGCCACGGTCCCTTCCGGGATGTCCTTGTTGCGAAGGGCATCCTTCATCACCATCTGCATCTCTTCCACGAGCTTCTGCAGCATCTCGCTATTGCTGCGTTCGCCGGCTTCGACACGTTTGATGTCTTCTCCCATCTTCTCGCTCTGGAGGTCGTCCTTTTTCTGGGCGAGGAAATTGGTCTCCTCCAACTGCCGCTCCTCATCGCGGATGCGGTCATCGAGTTGTTTCAGCACCTGATCCATCCGCTCACGGATGCGCTCCGCATGTTTTGCCGGGCTGAGCACGTAGATGGTATGCTTCCACGATTCCGCTGGTTTCCGCTTCGGCTCGTAGTCGATCGCGTAAGCGGCGAGTTCGACGATGCTGTCCTCGGGAATGTCGTGCCAGATGGGGGAGAACTCGGCAGCTGCAGTGAGTTCCTTTTTCGTATGGGCACCGGCGGTCCGGGCGGCTTCCCCCTTGCCGATATCGTGCTTCTTTTCACCGAGTGTGCGTACCGACCATCCGAGCCATGCTTCCTTGAGGCCGTAGTCGTCGGAAGAAGCGAGACCGATCTTTAGGACTTCATGCGGGAGAATCGCCGTTTCCTGTTCCAAGCCTTGAAGCTCCACGCGTGGCTCCGCGTCTTTGATCGTGCTGACCTTGACCGTGTAAGGCTGGGTGGGGGTGAGGCCGTGCATGTCGGCCCAGCGGAATTTTGCTTCCTTGCCGATCTCGGTGACAGGGGCGGGAGGCGTCACGAAGCTCTCGCCCTGGATCTCCGCGGTCTTGATGCCGTTGTCAGATTTCTTCGGAAGGAGATCACCGAAGAGGATTTCGAGCCCATCCTTTGCAGGGCCTTTGTCTATGTGCGTGAGCACGGCGGCTTCCTTCAGGCCCCGGCTGATCTTGCCAACGAAACGGATGGTACTGCCCTCGAGAAACTCCACAGTACTCCCTTGGATCGGCATCAAGGCCGCCGGGTAGCCGAGGTAAGCGGGAAGCTCAACCTGTGC
>CBINJX010000434.1:0-5137 GCA_966251085.1 uncultured Verrucomicrobiales bacterium | reverse complement strand
TCATCGAAATGCCGCGGCTCATCCATCAGCAGCGCCGCATCCCAATCCACCACCACGAGATCATGCCCGTAATAAGAAAGATACCGCGCGGTGGACTCTTCCGATTCCTGCCGTGAAAGCCTCCCGAAGTCCGGCTCTTCCGTAAGAATCGCCGCCACTTCACGACGATGCGCCGCCAACCACCGCTCGGCAGAAATCGATTCGCCTTCGCTATTTCGCAGCGGCGACTCGACACAAAATACCGTATATGCCTCCTCTTCAGCGAGTTGCTCATTCGGACGGATAAGATGCGTCTTCAATTCCCGGCAGATGTCCGAAACCAACTGACGCACCTCATCATGCAGGGAGCCATTGAAAAAGGTGAGATCGTGATATGAAACAAGGTCCCTCAAATCGCCGACCTCGAAGGGGACCCGAACCGCGATAGAGACCGCCCCAACCGGGAGCACCTTAACCGTCCGCTCGATCCTCACCGGCCCATAGGGACCGATCCTCTCCAGCGCCGGCAGACGTACCATCTGAGGCCGGAAAAAGAAAAGCTGCCGGGGCGCCCGCTTGCTCTGGTCCACCACAAACTCTGCCACCGGCTGCCCCAGGATCGTTCGCAACCGCTGACGCGACGTGTCGTAGGCGACATCAAAAGCAAAGAGATAGACGACCTCTCCGCGGTAAATATCAACTTCGACCGAACCAGGGGAAGCATCAGCAGCGGGAGCATGCATACCCGTTCATCCTACCTCAGGTTCTCTTACTTGTCTCATGGTTGCAGCGCGACCATTGGGTTCCGGGAAAGGATATGCCTCTGCGGACGAGGGGAATGGAGCAGTAACTTGCGACCGCCTTCCCGACGGTAGGGCATTCGTACCGCCGTAGGTGTCTCAACACGAGAAACCACAGGGACCACAAACCAGCGGTTTTGACCTCCGAGCACCCGGATACGGGCTAGATACGGCTGATTTTCCATCAGTAGTTATCTTTCGGCGATAAATTACGGACGATTTTCCTTCAGTACTTTTTCATCCGCGAACAGTTGCGGACGATTTTTCATCCGTATTCTTCGATTTCCGGAAAAATGCGGCTGATTTTTCAGTCCTACTTTGCGAATTTCTGCAAGATACGGCTGATTTTTCAGACCTATTTCTCAACTTTGAGAGAATATACGGATGATTTTTCGTCAGTATTTATACCCAGCGCACAAAGATAACCCGCCGCTCTGTCTCTATTCCTGCGCTGTGCGCTACGATTGATCGAGCGCGCATCACGATAGTTGCAGAATCTGTAGAAAGAGATGCGCCAGGTATCAGTATAAACAGCGGATCGCCTGTCAGAGATGCCTGTTTCATCACTGGAGATGCCGCGCCGATCGTGAGTTGCCGCAGCGTCAACACTGGAGACCGACGTTCCCTTCCAGACGGAAGAGCGCTGACGACGTGAACGACATTGGCCCTGTGTTTTTTCGGTGCGGGTGATCCAAATCGGCCAAAGCCGCGCTTCAGGGAATAAAGAGATACGAAGGTCTCCGTTGATCCATGGTTGCCTCGTATCGATCGCAAAAACGCGATGTTAGAATGGGATTCTTGACACCACTTTCGTCACGAAGATAGTCCGCGCCGTGCGCTCAACCCCACCAAAACACTCCGTGTTCGCTGCTTCGAATCTCGTATTCCGTCGCTCGAGAGCCGCAGCTTTTTCTCTCGTCGCCGGCGTGGCTCTTTCTGCGAGCCTTCCGTCCGAGGCAGCGCTGACAGCGTACTACACATTGGATGATCTGTCGGCTGGTATTCTGAATCTTGGAACGGACGGGGCGACTTCCGACCTCTCGGCGCTCGACGCGAATGCAACACCGACCCCTATTCTCGATGGAATCATCGGCGGCGCCCTGAGCTTTGACGGCAATGATCTGCTTCGGAGCCTGGAGGCAGGGAATGCGGGCGACGACTTGCTGGATTATCCGTTCACCCTGTCGATCTGGATGCGGAATGTCACGGTGGACAATTCTCGTGACGCTGCGTTCGGAGTTTCCGACAGGGCTCCAGCTGACCGGTATTACGTCGTAGGAGCCCAGGGAACGGACGGACGCGCAGAGGCCGAGTTAGTGCGCCGCAATCCCAACTTTACGGAAATGAACGCCACGGGTTCGGATGTAAGCGGGGCGGGATGGACAAATGTCGTTGCTGTTTTTGGAACGACAAACGCCGAGATCTATGTGGGCGGGAAACTCGCCGGAAGCGCTGCCATTGGCCAGACGTTCAATCCTTCCGTGAACGCCATCAGCATTGGCGGCTTTCTTCGGAACAATGCGACTACGCCCACGGATGCGTTCAAAGGTCAGGCGGACGATGCTGGTCTGTTCGACACGGGACTCGGGGCTGCCGATGTAGCTCTGATCAACGGTCTCGGGCTCACCGGCGGGATTGGCCTCGATCAACTGGACGAGGCACAGGCTCTCAATGCCATGGTCACCGGGAGCGTCGCGCAGATCGGAGCTTTCACGTGGGAGCGGGTAAGCGGACTCGCGGGTGGCTTGGGGGATTTTGGCGGCACTGTCGCTGGAGGGGATGCGTTCATCGTGACTGATGCGGCAGGAAACGGGATACGGGTTATTCCAGAGCCTGCCAGTGCTGGCCTGATCCTGCTGGGAGGCATCAGCCTGCTGGGACGGCGCAGGCGAAAGAGCTTCTAGGTGAGTAGAGCCCGGACCGCTGGAGTGAGCCAAAGCGGTCCGCGCGGATTGATCTTTTGCAAAGAGTGCCTGCGGGGCAGGACTTGAGTACCCTCAATCCTGCATTCAGCGTCTTCCGTACTGGGAAATGCAACATGGTTGCATTTGTCTTGCCTTCCGGGCGGGCTGGATTATCAGAAATCTCATGAGACTGCTCCGTGTTCTTGCATTCACTTTGCTGGCGGGTCTTGTGTCCGCGCACGCGGCTGATGGGAAGGTGCGTGTATCCAGCTTCTCTACGATCCTGACTGAGATTGCGCAGCAGGTCGGCGGAGATCAGGTCGAGGTCATCGCTCATGTCAAACCGGGCGTCGATCCACACGAATACGAGCCAAGGCCGGCTGATCTGAAGGCGGTGAGTGAGTCAGATCTCATTCTTCTCTCGGCGAAACACATGGAAGGGTACGTCGGCAAGCTGAAGGAGGCGACAGGTGCGAAAGGGCGCCTGGTAGAGGTGGGGGATCAGTTCCCCTCGTTGAAACTCAAAGAGACGGGCCACGACCACGATCATCATCACCACGGCCACGGACACGGCGATGGGACGATCGAAGATCCGCACTGGTGGCACAGCATTTCCAATATCAAGAGGGCGACCCAGATCGTGCGGGACGAACTGACCAAGGTGAGCCCGGCGGGGAAGGCTGTGTTTGCAGCAAATGCAAAAAGCTATCTCGCCCGCCTCGATGCGCTGGAGAAGTGGGCAAAGAGTGAAGTCGCCAAGCTGCCCCGCAATAAGCGCAAGCTGGTGACATCCCATGACGCGTTCCAATATTTCGCCCGGGATTTTGGTTTCACGATCTATCCTGTGGAAGGTGTTTCGTCCGCTGATCAACCTTCTTCCAAGAAGGTGGCGAGTCTGATCCAGGCGATCAAAGCGCAGGGGGTAAAGGCAGTCTTTGCCGAGAAGATCCAGAACCCGAAGGTGCTCCAGGAGATCACAAAGGAAACAGGGGCGACGATCGGCGGCGAGCTGTATGCCGATGGTCTCGGTGAAGGAGATGCTTCCACGGTGGAAGGCATGTTCCGGCACAACGTGTCCACCATCGTCAACGCTCTGAAGTAGGTGCGCGGCTCGCCCATTCTCCGCGCGCTTTTCGCGCTGATCTGCATTCTCGTGCTAGGCATTCCTGTCTGGAGGCTGACACGAGAGGTGGAGGCGCGTCCTGTGCCTGCTCCGGTACAATCTGCGGAGCAGGGGAAGAAGGCGTCAGTGGAACTGCAGCTGAGCTTCACGGCGATCCCGACCAGCGTCAGGGTCTTGCATCTCGGGGAGGAGATCTGGAGTACTTCAACGCCAGCCGAGGAGATGCAGCAGCAACTGAATCTCGAGTATCCGAAAGAGGGGGTGGACCTGGAGTTTATCGTCGAATGGCCGGGGGAAGCGCTTTCTGCGATGAAAATTGTGCTGACTGATCCTGAGGGGACTCAGCACGAGCGGAGTCTCTGGGGACGAGGAACTGCGTCGGAGGTGTTCACGTTCCAATGACTCGGGGCATTGTCGATTGCACGGAGAGCCTCAGATCTGCGAGTGCCTGGCTCTCAACTCGATACTCTCAACTCTAAACTCTCTTCGGAGCATGGCGAATCACCAGCTTACGGTCACGGATCTGACGGTGTCTTATCATCGCATTCCCGCGCTTCATCACCTCAGCTTTCAGATGTCGTGTGGACAGACGGTGGCGTTACTGGGACCCAATGGTGCGGGGAAATCGACCCTGCTGAAGGTGTTGGCAGGGCTTGTCCCTCTCGAGACCGGCAGCATCACATTTCACGGTCAGAAAGTCGGTCGGGCGAACAAGGATTTCGCATACCTGCCACAGCGCGAGCAGATTGATTGGGATTTCCCCACGACCGTACGCGGGATTGTGGAGATGGGGAGATACCTGCGACTCGGTTGGTGGCGGCGGTATGGTCGCGAGGATGCCGAGGCTGTAGAGGATGCAATTGTCGTGATGCAACTGAAGCCGCTCGAGAATCGTCAGATCAATGCACTATCGGGCGGACAGCAGCAGCGCGCCTTCCTCGCACGTGCCCTGGCGCAGCAGGCGCATGTGGTCCTGTTGGATGAACCTTTCACCGGGCTAGATAAACCGAATCAGGACAATCTGAAACAACTCCTCCGCACCCTGCGGGATGAGGGAAAGCTGATCCTGGCTTCCCACCATGATCTTCCATCCGTGCCCGAAATCTTCGATCAGGTGGTGCTCCTGAATGGTGAGTTGATCGCGGCCGGCCCTACCAACGAAGTCTTCACGGAGGAAAACATCCGGAAGACCTACAGCACTCGCGTCTTTTCTGCTCTGGACCATGGATTGGCTGTTTGAACCTTTTGAAAGTGTCTTCATGCAGCGCGCGCTGGTGGCGGGCGCTCTGATCGGCTTTGCCAACGGCTTCCTTGGTGCATTTGTCGTGCTC
>CBINJX010000433.1:0-5152 GCA_966251085.1 uncultured Verrucomicrobiales bacterium | reverse complement strand
CTCGTCGGAACAAGCGATGGTGAGACTCCGTACATCGTGGAGCGGGACGGTCAGGAGATCGGACGTGGAACTGCGCAGATCAAGCAGGGCGAAGGACGTCTCCGTTTCACGGACCGGTTACGTGCGCCGGGAGGGCACCGCTACCGAATCATCCTGATACCGACTGAGGATGCGCATCCGGAGAACAATCATAGCGAAGCATGGGTGGAGGTCAGCAGCACCACTCGGGTTCTCCTGATTACCGCGTACGATCAGGACCCGCTTGCCGATATCCTGAGGCAGCACGGCTTCCTGATTGAGCAGGTAACGAATCCTTCAAAGCTTACCGCGGGCTCACTCGCGGGTGCACGTCTGGTGGCGATCAACAATGTTCCAGCGCACCGGCTCCCGAGCGACTTTCTCGCGGGGATGGATTTCTATGTGCGTGAGCAGGGCGGGGGATTGCTGATGTGTGGCGGCAAATTCTCGTTTGGCTCGGGCGGGTACTTTGCGTCGGCCATCGATTCGCTGCTTCCAGTTTCCATGGAGCTGCGCAAAGAGCACCGGAAGCTCCGGGTAGCGATGTCGATCGTGCTCGATCGTTCCGGAAGTATGGCTGCTGCCGTTTCGCACGGGGGCGGAACCCTCCGGAAGATGGATTTGGCGAACGAGGGGGCCGCGCGATCAATCGATTTGCTCGGTGATTCCGACTACATCTCGGTGTTTGCGGTCGATCGCGCACCAGACGAGATTGTATCGTTAGTCGAGGTTGGCCCCTCCCGTGAGACGATCATCAACACGGTGCACCGGATTAAGTCCCAGGGCGGCGGTATCTTTGTTTATGAGGGCCTGAAAGCAGGGTGGGAGGAGCTGAAAAAAGCAGACGTCGGCCAGCGGCACCTGATCCTCTTCTCGGACGCTGCGGATTCCGAGGAACCCGGTGATTACCGGAAGCTACTGGAGGAGATGACCAAGGAAGGCGCGACGGTGAGTGTGATCGGCATGGGCACTGATTCGGATGTCGATGCGAACCTTCTCAAGGACATCGCGCATCGTGGAAACGGGCGAATCATGTTCAACGAAAACGCCGCTGAGTTACCGGCGCTCTTCGCGCAGGAGACGGTGGCCGTGGCGCGCTCCGCCTTTATCACGGACCCGGTGGCGCTGAAGTCCACTCCCGGATGGCTGGAGATCGCCGCACGTCCCCTCACATGGCTGGGGCAGGTGGATGGCTATAACCTGAGTTACCTGAAGCAGGGGGCAACCGCTGCCGCATTAAGCGGCGACGAATACACGGCGCCGTTGGTGGCGTACTGGGAACGCGGACTCGGCCGGAGTGCAGCAATTTCATTCCCAGTCGCTGGCGAAAAGTCGGATGCCGTACGCAATTGGCCTCAGTACACCGAATTCCTCACGACGCTCACTCGCTGGCTGGCGGGCGCGGATGTACCGAGTGGCTTGGGTATCACCTCCCGACTGGTCGGCACCCAACTGGAAATGGATCTTTACTACGACGAGTCTTGGTCGGAGCGGATCGCGGGTGGCGATCCGAAGCTCGTGTTGAGCGGCTCTCAGGTAGGGACTTCACGAGCAGTAGCGTGGGAGAAGCTTTCGCCCGGGCATTTCCGTGCGCGTACGACGCTCAAGCCCGGAGAGCTGGTTCGCGGCGCGGCGCAGGTGGGGAAAGCGGCCATTCCATTTGGCCCGCTCATGAGCGCCAGCAATGCGGAGTGGCAGTTCCGCCGGGAGGCGGTCACGGAGCTTCGCGCAGTATCAGAACGGACCGGCGGCCGGGAGCGACTGGACCTGACGACCAGCTGGGAGGCACCACCCCAGAAGCGTTTTTCGGATCTGCGGCCATGGCTGCTCGTGGCACTCCTGGGCGCAGTGGTCGGTGAGGCGTTGCTGGCACGGTTGGGGCGGGTGTGATTCCCGCTTTGCTGCTTTCCTTTGCTCCGGGGTGGTGCTCGTAGCGGCATCCACCCCGCGCAAGCCGGAAGCCCACGCCACTCTGCGCCGATCCCTCACTCGCGGCTCGATGGCGAGCATCGCAGAGCGGACTGCAAGTCCGCCCTACGTTGATGCTACTTCGCAGCGGTTGCGGTGATGGGAGTCGCCGCTTTGATATTCGCCAGCTCCGCGATCAGACCTCCCTGTGTGAGGCCGTCCATCACGACAGGCTCCGATTCACCGGGACGATAGAGCACGTACAGCGGAACGCCCACGCGGCCGAAACGCTTCAAAGCCGCCGTGATTGCCGGGTCGGAGCGGGTCCAGTCGGCTTTCAGCGGCAGAACGTTCTTCTCCTTCAGAGCTGCTCGTATCGGTTCCGTTTCGAGCACGGTACGTTCGAAAAATTTGCAGTTGATGCACCAGTCAGCGGTGAAATCGACGAACACCGGCTGACCTGCGGCGACCGCTGCGGTAACGGACTCATCCGACCACGGCTGCCAAGCGATCCCGCCTTCCTCGACGGCCCCGACACGCTTCACCGTGCTCTTTTCACCTGCCACGAGCGGTTCACGCAACATCAGGAAACCACCCACCGCGACTGCGAGAAGGACGATTCCCATTACTGTGCGCTGCCTGAAGGCACCCAGTGCCCAGGACGCAATGCCCAAGGCGAGGAGATACCAGCTCATCGCCGCGCCGGCCTCAGCACCATGGGTCTTCGTAAGCACCGTAAGCAGCCACACCGCCACCGCGAGAACCACGAACCCGAGCACCTGCTTCACGCGCTCCATCCACATGCCGGGCTTCGGTACATACTTCAACCAGGCCGGTTTCGCAGTGAGTAGGAAGTACGGCAAGCTCATCCCAACCGCGATCGCGAGGAACAGCAGATAGACGATTGGTGCAGGCTGCAGTGTTGCATAGCCCAAGCTGGGCGCGAGAAACGGGGCGGTGCACGAGGTGCCAAGCAGCGTCGTAAACAGACCGTGCAGGAATGCCCCGCCGTATCCTTCCTTGCTCGAAAGCTCGCTGAGTTTTGAAGTCGTATCGCTGCCGAGGGTGACCTCGAAGACGCCGATCATGTTCAGGGCAAAGACGAACACGAGGGCAATGAGGCCCGCGAGGATGAGCGGGTTCTGGAACTGGAAACCCCAGTTCAAACCACCGCCCGCAGCCTTGAGTCCGACGACCACGGTGGCCAGAGCCATGAAGAAGACGAATACACCAGCCACGAAGGCGAGCCCCAACCGGAAGATCCGCTCGCGGGATTCACCTGCCTGATTCATGAACCCAAAGATCTTCAGGGCGATCACGGGCAACACACAGGGCATGACGTTGAGAATCAGACCACCGAGAAAAGCCAGTCCGAGCATTCCGAGAAGCCCTTGCCCGGCTGAGGCTGGAACGCTCCGCTGTGGCGATGAACCTGCGAGCGGCGCGGCTGCTTCAGTCGCTGATAGCACCCATCCTTCCCGTACACCTGCCCGTTCCAGAACAACCATTCCCCGCCATGGCTCCGAAATCCCGCTCTCCGCATTGAACGGCAGCGTGATCGTCCGAGCGCCATTAGCCCCGGCTTCGCTGATCTTCGGATGCTCTACTGTCGCGCCTGTGGGCGGAACCGGATAAAAATCGACCTTCGCATCCGGAGGCACCCCGGACAGATTGAGAGAGATCATGTCCGGTTTGCTCACATCCCACTGAGCGGCGAAAGGTGGCGTAGAATCCTTCGGTAGCTGAGCGCGCCATTTGTTGAAAAGCTCGGTGTTCGCCGGAGCCGCATCGTTGGCTACGGGAAGATTCAGGGAAACACCGCCTTCCCCGGGGATACAGGTCATCTCGCACACCAGCCAGCGCACCTGCGCAGCCAACTTCACCTCGCCCTGGGGGAGATTTGCTGGCGGCGTGATCTGGACAGGAAGCATCACCTCGTCCTCGTAAATATACGTCACAAGATCCGCCTCATCCTTGTGCGTCTTCGGCAACGGCCACTGGATTTCTCCTGCCTTAAAGCCCTCCGGAAGCTGCCATTCAATCTTGGGTGCGCCGCCCGAATCTCCCGGGAACCGCCAATAAGTATGCCAGCCCGGGTCCATCTTCATCAGTACCCCGACGGTGAATGGTTTGCCGGGTACAATGGTGGTGGTATCTGCAACGAGGGTGGGGGTGAGATGACTCTTGGCCCAGGGATCCTGCGCGCGAAGCGGTTGCACGCACGCAAGGATCGACACGAGCACAAATAGCCAGTGACGAAGGTTCATAGTGTGTTGGAGACTACGCACGCTGGCAGATTGCTGGCGTGCAGAAAATGCGACAACGCCGGGCGCGTTCCGCTCAATCTGAGGTGAGAAGTGAGAGGTGGGGTCTGCGCAGATCCTATGCGCCAGGCGTCCTTGTCCCCTCAGTTCCATTCTCACGCATCCGCAAAAAGCGCGATTGAGGCCGTATAACCATGTACATAGGCGCGGCCACCCACGGGGCCGATCTCACCATTGCAGAAGAAGCCCGCGCTCGGGTGCGCTCCGAAGTGTTCGGCCAGAGCTTTTGCATCGTGGTGCAACTCGTTGAAAAGCCGACTGCCGCGTCCGGTGCAGGAGAAGAGGAGGGAGGCAAAAGGCCGTATCCCCGCCCGTTTCCGCAGTTTCAGCAGGCGGTGCAGTTCCTCATTCGCCGATTCGCGATCCCGTAGCTGAAACTCGAGGGTCTGGCCGACACGCGGCAGGGCGCCCACGGCGAGGGCGCCACTGTCCGGATCGGCGGCCAGGAGGTTGCGCACCAGGAAATCCCCCGTCTTGAACTCATCAACATACTCCGACATCGCGAGGCCGGCGAAGAGATTGCCCTCTGCCGCGAGCCCTTTCTCCAAGGCGGAAAGTCCCTCGATGGTTTCCACCAGCCGCTCGTAGGCAGGCCGGGAGCCGAGGCTGGTAATAATGTTGCGTTCCGCACCGGTCACCGTCAACGGCTCTCCGATCGGACGGCAGCCCTGACTCACCACTGTATGAATGCGGACGCCACCGCTGAACCCGATTGCCACTGCGGATTCGACCTGTGAACGGTCCTGAAAGACAAAGATGTCGTCCCCGCGGCGCCCACCACTCGCGAGGCCACCGATCGTGATTATCTCAGGATACGCGGCATTCCACTCGTTGAGCCAGGCCTCAGCCGGATGCGTCAGCGGATTGGCAAGTGCAATCCATGCGCTGATCTCCCGGGGGGC
>CBINJX010000432.1:0-5164 GCA_966251085.1 uncultured Verrucomicrobiales bacterium | reverse complement strand
TCAACGGCAGCGCCCCGGGCAGTTCGGGAGCCAAAGTCATCTGCGTGATCACATCTGCGTGCGCCAGCCACTGCTCGTATTCCTCCGGACGCGGATGCCGGATCAGAGCGGGGTCGTGTGCCCCGCGTTTGTTCATCGCAAAGTACGGTCCCTCGATGTGCACCCCGAGAATCGCCGCGCCCACCGGCTCCTCTTTCCGCACTTCCTTCACCGTCTCCAGCACCCGCACGATATCCGCGCTCGGAGCCGTGGCGGTGGTCAGGTTGAGCGCCGTGGTCCCGCCGGAAGCATGAAATCTGCAGGTCGTCCGGTAAGCCTCCGGATCCGCCTCCATGGTATCGCGACGGAGCGCCCCATGAATGTGCAGATCGATGAAGCCCGGCGCGAGAAACCTCCCGCCGAGATCGATCAACTCCTCGCCCGCCATCTGTGGCAGCTCGGATTCCGAGATGTCTGAAATCTTCCCATCCGTCACCCGGACATCCGCCCGGGAAAGGATGCGATCACTGAGAATGAGACGGGCGTGGCGGAGGAGCATGGGGGAAGTGTGAAGTTTTAAGTGTGAAGTTTTAAGTGCTCAGTGCTCAGTGCTCAGTGCTCAGTGCTCAGTAATCAGTAATCAGTAATCAGTAATCAGTAATCAGTAATCAGTAATCAGTAATCAGTGGAGTCGAGGCAGTGATAGCCGCTTCAATATACCATTCACCGGCTCTCAACTAACAACTCTCAACTCCCCCCTCACAGCTTCTGCCACGAGGGTTTGTTGTCATAGACCCAGCGGTAATAGTCCTGGCGTTTCAGGCCGGCGGCTGCGGCTTCATCGACGACCAGGGTGCAGATCTGATGCATCTGCAGGATGGAAGCCGGGCAATCGGCGGTGATCGGACCTTCCACCATGGCGGCTACGGCATTTGCCTTCCCCTCCCCGAGGGCGAGCACCACGCATTGGCGCGCTTCCATGATCGTCCCCACGCCCATGGTGATCACGTGCCGCGGCACCTCCTCTTCACTTCCGAAGAACCGCGCATTGTCCGCGATCGTCCGCGGGGTCAGCGTCTTGATCCGGGTCCGGGAACTCAGCGATGAGCTCGGCTCGTTGAACCCAATATGCCCGTCGCCCCCGATCCCCAGCAACTGTACATCGATCCCGCCCGCACGATGGATCGATGCCTCATAATCGAGGCAATGTTTGGTCACATCCTTCGCCAGCCCATTCGGGATATGGGTGCTCGCCGGCGGGATATTGATGTGCCGGAAAAGATTCTCCCGCATGAAATACGCGTAGCTCTGCGGATGATCCGGCGTGAGGCCGACGTATTCATCCAGGTTGAAAGTGGTCGCCCGCGAAAAATCGATCAAGTTCGCCCGGGCCAGAGCAGTCAGCTCCTTGTAAAGCCCGAGCGGCGTCGAGCCCGTGGCCAGGCCGAGCACGCTCGACGGCTTGCGGTCGAGTTGATCCTGAAAAATGCGCGCCGCGACTTTGCTGACGTGCGCGGCATCGGGTTGGATGATCACCTCCATATTTGGTGGCGCGGAGAGTAGGGAGTGAGAGGGCCGAGTGAAAGTGCCAAGTGAGAGGTGGGGGGGTGAGAGTGCCAGGTGAGAGAGGGCGCGATTGCTTTTCGGTCTTCGAAACACTTGAGACCGCATTTCCACTTGGCACCTGGCACTTTCACTTGGCACTCCTCCCCCCATGCGCTCTCCCGCCGATTTCCAACACCAACGCCAGGCGAGGATCGCCAAGCTCGGACTCAAGCCCGAGGAGTTCGAGGAGCTCTTCTCCCGCTCCTCCGGTCCCGGCGGACAGAACGTCAACAAAGTCTCCACCGCCGTGACGGTAAAACACACACCCACCGGCCACTCCGTCACCGCCCAGGATACCCGTTCACAAGCGCAGAACCGTCAGATCGCCTGGGAGCGGCTCCTCGACGCCATCGACCAGGCCCGCAAAGACGAACGCGCGGCCAAACGGGCAGAATTCGAAAAAGAACGCCGCCGCAAAGCCCCACGCCCGTACGGACTCAAGATGCGGATTCTCGACGAGAAAAAACGCCGGTCGAAGGTGAAAAAGCTCAGGTCGAAGGATTGGTGACGTGAAAATACGGGGCGCTTATGGAGTGCGGTGTCACGTCCGCGGGCGCAGGGGGAAGGGACGTGCCACCGCCTTTGGAATGCCGGGCGAAGGCGGTGGACAGGAAGGTATAGAGGCGAGCATCACCAGTCGGGCGCGTCCTCACCCACCGCTCACGTACGAAGCTTCACTTCCGGTTAGCTCCACGCGTTCCCTGCGCAGGAACACCACCCTCCCACCGAAGGCGGTGGCGCGTCCGAGACCGCCTTCGCCCCGACGCGGCACCGCACTCCAAAAGCGCCCCGCGGTTCGACGCGTTCACTTGGGGATTGTCTTTATTACGCGTCATTTACATTGTGTAACACATGTCCAGACGGGAGACGCCGTGGCCCCATGCTCCGCAACATCAGCTTGGCGACGCTGGTACCTATTTCGTCACAGCGGCGACTTACCAGAAAGAGCATCACTTCCGCGGACGCGAACGGCTCGAGGTGCTGCACCGTGGACTGCTTACCGTGGCGCGTGACTTCGGCTGGCAGCTGGAAGCCTGGGCGGTGTTCTCGAATCACTACCACTTCGTCGGCAGGACGCCGGGTGATGCAGTCACTGCTGAAAGTCTGAGGGCGATGCTCACTCTTCTCCACAGGCAAACCGCAAGATGGGTGAACAAGCTCGATAAAACGCCTGGCCGGAAGATCTGGCACAGCTATCGGGAATCACGGCTTACCTACGAAAAATCGTACCTCGCTCGCCTCAACTACACGCATCAGAACGCCGTACGGCACGGCCTCGTCCCTGTCGCAAACCAGTACCCATGGTGTTCCGCCAGATGGTTCGAAAAACATAGCAGCAGCGCACAGCTGCAAACGATCTACAGCTTCGGCTCGGACCGGATCAACGTTCCTGACGACTACCCCGTCTCACCTGAGTGGTGACCTCGAATCACGGGGCGCATATGGAGTGCGGTGTCACGTCCGCGGGCGCAGGGGGAGGGGACGTGCCACCGCCTTCGGAATGCCGGGCGAAGGCGGTGGGCGGTAGGCCTGAACGCGTGCACCATCCGCTGGGCACGTCTTCACCCGCCGCTCCTGCACGAAGCCCTGCTCCCCTCAGCTCCATACGTCCTCTGCGCAGGGACACAACCCTCCCTTCGAAGGCGGTGGCGCGTCCCTGCCGCCTTCGCCCCGACGCGACATCGCACTCCAAAAGCGCCCCGTCAGGAACACTCCCCCGCATCGAAGCACGTGAATCCCCCGATCCACCATTCCGCGGCCCTCAACCCTCAACCACCCGCCCCATCACTCCTCCATCGCCCGCGCATCCACCACCCACACAAACCCCGGTTCACCCGCGCCCTTGAACAACCCGGCGCCAATATTCTGCTTCTGGAAAATCACCCCCTTGAACGTCCGCTTCGCCGACCCATCCTTGAAGCTCCCGCTGAAAATCCCGCTCCCGGCGGAGAGTTTCAGTTTGATCGATGAACTCCCACTCACCGTGACCTTGTTCTTCACGCTGAGCGTCAGCATCTCCACGAGAGAGAAATCCTCACTCACACCCCCTCCGTAGATCTGCACGAAGCCATTTTCCGCAGTGTCGGCAAAAGCGAGCGCGCGCTGGCCCTTGATCGATACATGCCGCGAGCCGATGACCCCAATCGTGCTCTGCGCCTGCCCATTCGGGCCGACGGGGAAAAACGCGCCCTTCGCCCGGCCCGGACGGAACCACTTCAGCGTCCCGTCGAAATCGCTGATCTCCGGGACATCCCGGAAGAGGAGCTTTCCAAGCACCAGCCCGCGCCCCTTGTAGGGACGAAGGAAACATGCCCACTGATCATCGATCAGCTGCGCGCCCTGCGACACTTTGGTGCCGTCGCCCAGCACGCCGAGGAAGCGAATCTTGCCGATGGCCGAAATCTTCGCCGTCCCGTACCCGTTCGCCTGCGCGATTGCATTCGGTTCGTCCGGTGGCATCAGCACCATCGTATATTTACCCGCGTGGGTGGTCGGATTGAGCAGGCTGTATGAACTGCGGCTGCCGCTCAGGCCGGCCTGCGTGATTCCGTCCGAGACGGTGCCATTCAGCACGAACTTTCCGCCAGGAGCCGACTGCAGGGCAAAGGTCACCTGCAGCGAGCGGCCGCCTCCCTTCGCACTGCCCGAAAACATCCCGGCCTCGCTGAGTGTCCCTCGCGCCGTGTAGCGAGCGCCTCCCAGGTAGAGAGTGGCCGTGAAGCGGCCCTTCGCGGAAAGGACAAAGGTGAAGAACCCCGCGGTTTCATTCGAAAAAGTGCTCCCTTCGATCAACCCGGAGTAGGTCCCTTTCAGGTCGGAGATCACCGGCGTCGGACCATAGCTGTACCGCCACGCGGACGCCTCCCCGCTTCCTCCCACGACGACAAATCCCACGGCGCCATAGGTCACGCTCCAGAGCGGCTGCGGGGTTTCCAGCGAGCGGTCGGTCCAGAAGGTGCCGTTGAACGAGGTCCAGACGGTCCCGAAATAACCGGTCGCGACAAAGATGCCGTTGCCATGGCTGACGCTGTAGAACCCTTGCGCATTCTCCGGATCGGTATGCAGCGTGGTCCAGGAAACCCCGTCGCTGGAGCGGAGCAGGGTGTAGGAGCTGCCGACGGCGACAAAGACGCCACTGCCATACACCACACTGTTCAACTCGTTCGGCGTGCCCGAGGTGCGGGCTGTCCAGGTGATCCCATCGGCCGAGGTGGTGATGAAACCCGCCTGCCCGACAGCGACATACAGGCCGTTGCCGTAAGTGATCCCGTACAGATAACGCTCGGGGTTGGCAACATGCGCACTCCACGTGAGGCCATCGGTCGAGGTGACGATGGCCCCGCTGCCGCCGACCGCCACGAAACGGCCATTGGCATAGGTCACCGCATAGAGCGGATTCGAATCACCGGAGTTGCGGAGGGTCCAGGTGATGCCATCGGCCGAGGTGAGAATGACACCCATATCACCCACCGCGACAAACATCCCGCCGCCATACGTCACGCCAAACAAAGGCAGCGTGACCCCCGAGGTGCGCTGCGTCCAGGTGACCCCGTCCGCGGAGGTGAACACACCGCCGCCG
>CBINJX010000431.1:0-5173 GCA_966251085.1 uncultured Verrucomicrobiales bacterium | reverse complement strand
GATCTCCATCGCCAGCACCCGAACACATTTTCCTATGCTTTCGCCCGGCTCCGGCATCGCACGGCGCCCACGGAGCACCAGCCGGCCCGGCTCCACACGCAGGTCGATCGACTCCTTGTTCACGCCCGCCAGATCCACACAGATCTTGATGAAGCTGTCATAGCGATACGCATTGATCGCGGGCTGCCAGGCGGAAGGTGCGGAGAATTGGGTGAACTGCACCTTTGTGAGCTGAAAAGCGATCTCACCAAGCTGCCCCTGCAAGTATCTCAGCCGAATGTCGCGGGCTCCATTCATAGTGGCGTAACCAGACTTCGTATTCCGGAGGCGCGGCTGTCCTACCGCGAAAGCGTCTTTGCTCTGCTGTTCATGACGCGGGACTAAACGAAAGCGCTCGACCACCACTGCACGCGGCTTCCTCTGGTACTCGAGGCGCAGGAGGACAACTCCGCCGGGAGCACTCCTGCTTTCCAACCCGAAGCTATTGGTTCATCCGAGCAAAGAGAGTTCCGTCATCTGCGCCGGCGTAAAGAAGTTATCGGAACGGCAGCGGTTGTACAAACCGCACTGGAATTTGCCGGATAGACCATAAGAACTCTCCGCGAGCGTCTCCAAATACACCTCGTGATAAAATATTGCCTCACCCCGAGCCGCCCCCTACACATCCGCGCCATGCAACGCATCATCATGATCGCTGCGGTCCTCTTGGCGGGTGTGAACTCCTCAGGTTGGGCGAAGCAGCAGGTGTTTGAATCCTTGTACTCCTTTCCTGCGAGTGGCGAGGAAGGAGAGAGACCATCCGCAACCCTGACTGTTGGCCAGGATGGGAAGATATACGGAACTACCATCCAAGGCGGAGCCTTCGACGCAGGCACGGCCTTTCGAATCTCCACCGAGGGCGAGGTCGAAATCTTCTCACACTTCAATCCTGCCACGACCGGAATGGATCCGGTGAGTCGCCTCCTCAACTTTGGAGATGGGTATCTCTACGGGGTGACCAACAGGAATGCCGTTCTCAACGGAAGCAAGGCGGGAACTCTTTACCGCCTCGATCCTTCTGCGCCTGCCAGTGAGGGGCTAGAACGCGGCCTCACCCCTGTCTTTCAAGTACCGGGGTCGGGATACACGACGCCCATGAAGGCACGCGCGCTCGCGATGGCTGAGCCAAACGTGATCCATGTCCTCTGTGAGGGATATGGCGGAATCTGGCGGGTGCCGCTCGACAATCCGCTCGCCGCGACGGTCTCATACTTCTTTCAGCCGGAAGCGGTGGATGGTTCTCTGCCGTACTCCCTGACTGCCGGCTGGGACGGCTTTCTCTACGGCACTACGCGCGGCTCGGGTCATGCCGCAGCCGGTACAAACGTGCGCGGCACTATCTTCCGGATCGCCCCGGATGGCACCGGCATGACTCGCCTGCACGAATGCCAGATCGAGTCGGGAACGGCTCCGTTCGGCGGGATGGTTCAGGGGCCGGATGGAAACTTTTACGGCATGATGAGTTCCACGGGGGGCACCGGTGCCGAAGGTGTTCTTTACCGGATCTCCGGTCTCGATGGACAGTACACGGTCATTCACAGATTCAAAGACCTCCGCGATCCTCGCAGTGATCTGATGATCGGGACGGATGGATATATTTACGGCACAGCCTCCAGAGGAGGAGCCAACAACAACGGCAGCGGAGGGGTCTATCGCATCAGGCTCAACGGCACGGGCTATAAGATTCTCCACACGTTCAACGGACAGGACGGACAAGCTCCCGTAGGTGGACTCGTCCAAGGGCCCGACGGCAATATTTATGGCACTACTTGGCAAGGTGGAACTGGTTCCGCCGGCACAATCTTCCGCCTGAATGTCAAGCTGCCCGAGCTGGCCGAGAACCGTCCGCCCGTCGCTCTGGATGACTTTGCATCGAGCACCGGTGAGCCAGTGCTCATTGATGCCCGCAGCAACGACTTCGACCCGGATGAAGATCCGCTTCTCGTCACCATTACCGAAGCACCGGCTCATGGCACCGCAGTGATGCAGCCAGGCGGTTTGATTCTGTACACGCCGAGCGGCACCTATGCAGGTGAAGACGAGTTCACCTACACTGCGACGGACGGACGCAGTGGCGAGACTTCCGCAACCGTCAGAATCCGGAACATCACTCCCGGACCACTTGTCCAAGTTGGCAGCTACGTCGGTGTGATGAATGTCGATCCGGATGCAACCTTCGAAGGGAATACTCCCAGCGGACAGATCAACTTGAAGGTAACCAAGAACGGCAAATTCACCGGCACACTGCTTACCCAGCGTAAACGGCTGAATCTGCGCGGAGCCTTCAGTAGCGAAGGTGCCGCAACAGTGAACGTCAAACTCCCAGGCTTCGGATCAGCCACACTGTTCCTCGCCTTCCAGAACGGAGAAACAAGCTCGATTGCGGGCGTGCTCTATGGCGCGGAACTTCACACGGCTGTCGTCCACCCTACACGCACAAACGACGCACCGAAAAAGCAGAGCTACACCGTTCTCATCGAGGCTGATTCCAATCTCGCGGACGGATTCGGATATGGTGCGATGAGCATCCTTCCAAACGGTCAGGTGACGGTGAAAGGCAAGCTCGGTGACGGCTCTACCCTGAGCTGGAGCAGTAGCTTGGTCACTCTGCCCGATGGCGACCAGGCAATCCCACTCTTCTGCGAACCGCTTCGCGGCGGTTTCTGCGGCGGCAAACTCGTTCCAGACTCGGAAGAACCCGGCGGTTTCGAAGGTTCAGTGCGCTGGAAACGTCCTCAAGCAAATAAGCCACCCTACGCTTCGGGATTCGACGGTGTCGTCCAGATCATCGCAAGCCCCTTCATTCCACCAGGCTCGAAGGAGCCGGTCATGACACTCTCGAGCACCCCGGTCATCCTCTCCGGAGGCGAATTGACAGAGAGCATCGAAGGCACTGTGACATTGGAGGGCAAAAAAGTGAGCGTCTCCTCCGAGTTCCGTTCGCTGAGCTTCAGCCGGTCAAACGGCACATTCACGGGGAAGGTGAAGATCGGCAAGAAGACGGTTACGTTCAGCGGGGCAGTTATGCAGGAGAATAACACCGCGCTGGGACAATTCTCCATTAATGGGGTCACGGGTAGTGTGGAAATCAGTCCTCCACGACCTGCCATCCGCGTGGACGAGAACCTCAAGTAAGACACACCAGGGGATCTCCCCATCTACGAAACGCCGCGCGGGATTCCGCGCGGCGTTTTCTTTTGTCCGGGAAGGACTGTGCGTGGCGGCATAAATCTTTCAATACTGGTGCTCGCCTGCCTCGCTGCGGTCATTTGCGCGATGAAACAGGCCCGGTTTATATTCCCCGGTGACTACGAAAGCCTCCCTGCTGATGTGTCCGCCGGAGTTCTATGACGTGGAGTACGTCATCAACCCGTGGATGGAGGGTAACATTCACCGGGCCTCGCATGAGCGGGCAAACGACCAATGGCGGTCGCTGGTCGGTGCCATCGAGCCGCATGCCAAAGTCGAGCTGGTACACGCCAAACACGGGCTGCCGGATATGGTGTTTACCGCCAATGCCGGACTCGTCGTCGGGAACAAGGTTGTCATCAGCCGCTTTCTTCATCCGGAGCGTCGAGGTGAGGAGGGGCATTTCAAAGCATGGTTCGAGGAGCACGGATACGAAGTTTTCGAGTTGCCTCCGGACCTTGCCTTTGAGGGCGCAGGCGATGCTCTTTTGGATCCTGAGCGCGGAATCCTGTGGGCCGGATATGGGCAACGCACCGAATTGGATTCCCATCCGCTGGTCGCAAAGTTCCTGGGAATCGAGGTCGTTTCGCTGCGGCTGACTGCAAAACGTTTCTATCATCTCGACACCTGCTTCTGCCCACTGGTTCGCGGATACGTACTCTACTATCCGGAAGCTTTCGACGCTCATTCGAATCTCCTGATCGAATCCCGCGTTCCCCCGGAGAAGCGGATCGCGATCGACGAAACCGACGCCTCGAACTTCGCGTGTAATGCCGTCTGTGTGGGCAATACGATCGTTCTCCATGAAGTGAGCAACGAGCTGCGGCGCAGACTCTCTGATGCAGGATTTCTGGTCATCGAGACGCCGCTCAGCGAATTCATCAAGGCAGGCGGCGCGGCTAAATGCCTTACGCTCGACCTGACGCAATCCGTTCCGGGAGCCCGAGGCCATGCAGTCGCCCCTGTGGAAAACCGCGTAATCCGGATGGAAGGTCACCTGCTCGACTCGGGGCTGCTCGAACGCGCCCTGGATACTACGGTGGATGCAGGCGGAAGTTTCCAGATTCTGGACTTCGATCTCGGCAAACAGCGCCAGAGCATTTCCAAGGCGCAGATCAAGATTTCCGCTCCATCCATGGATGTGCTGGAGCGGATCATCGGCCAGCTCATCGATCTCGGCGCAGTCCCGGCAGCGGAGGATCTGAGCGATGCGGAGTTGCAACCTGTGACCAAGGCAGGAGTGGCGCCTGAGGATTTCTTCGCCACGAGTATTTATCCAACCGAAGTACGGGTCGGCGGCCGATGGCTCCGGATCGAAGGACAGCGAATGGACGGAGTGGTGGCAATCGATAACGGTACTGCGCGGTGCAAGCTGATCCGCGATCTCACTGTGGGCGAACAGGTCGTGGTCGGTGTCCGCGGGCTTCGCACCATCCGCAAGGCGGAATCTCGCGAGAGCCGTGGCGGTTGCCCGGGTGCAGGTGAAGAGTTCAGTTTCATGGGTGCGGGTGTCTCGAGCGAAAGGCGCGTCGAACTTGTAGTGGATCAACTGGCTTGGGAACTGCGCCGCATTCGTGAACGCAGCGGCCGCGTGGTAGTCGTTCCCGGCCCCGTTGTCGTCCATACCGGTGCCGGGGAGCATCTTGCACAGTTGATCCGTGAGGGATATGTACAGGCGCTGCTAGGAGGAAATGCCATCGCTGTGCACGATCTCGAGCAGTCGCTGTTGGGTACGTCGCTGGGCGTGGACTTGAAGCGCGGCACGGCGGTGCGCGGTGGGCATCGGCATCATCTGCGGACGATCAATACAATCCGCGGCTGCGGGAGCATCGCGGCGGCGGTGGAGAGCGGGGTGATTACCAGCGGCATCTTTTTTGAGTGCGTGAAAGCTGGGGTGCCGTTCGTACTGGCCGGTTCCATCCGCGACGATGGTCCCCTTCCCGAC
>CBINJX010000430.1:0-5182 GCA_966251085.1 uncultured Verrucomicrobiales bacterium | reverse complement strand
TCTCATCTAGAACTCCCTCGGTGATCTCTTAAGGAATCCTACTGCCGTTTTAAGGTTAAAAATCCCCGAATGGTAAGACTGTAGGAAAAGCCCCCGATCCGCTACTTCCGGCCCTCAACACTCAACCCTCACCCCTCAACCGCTTTTAGGTACTCATTCACTAGACGCCCGCGCCATTCGCGCTAGTCTCCGGGCGCGTGCACACCGGAAACTCCGTCCACATCCTTGCCCCCCGGGAGAAAATCTTTGCGCTTGTCAGCGACCTGAAGCGCTGGCCGGAGGTTTTACCCCACTACCGGTTTATCGATTTTTTAGGAAAGGAACAGGGCCGGGACATCGTTAAGATGGCTGCGGTTCGTCCTCCGGGTATCCCAATCTCATGGGTATCTGCCTATGAAGCGGATGCCAAACGGCTCGAATTACGCTTCGAACATCTGAAGGCGTGGACAAAGGGAATGAAAGTGATCTGGACGCTGACTCCGACCCGCGACGGCACCCGGGTGGAAATCATCCACGACCTCAAGTTCCGCATTCCCTTTCTCGGCTGGCTGGTGGAGCCGATCATTGGCGGTTTCTTCATCGAAAACATTGCCAATAAGACTCTGCGCACGTTCAAGGAGATCCTCGAGGGTGAGACGAGCGCAGAGGCGTCGAAGGGCGAAGTGCAGGCGTAAATTGCTCCCCATGGTTCAGCCTTTCACTTCGAAGCGTCGTGCTGTTATCACCGGACTCGGGCCGATCACCTGTGTTGGTATCGGTAAGGATGCCCTCTGGGAGAGTATCCGGGCCAGCCGCAGCGGGATCGGTCATGTGACCAGCTTTGACGCGAGCGAGTACAAGGCACGGTGCGCGGGCGAGGTGCGCGACTGGGATCCTGCGCAGTTCTTCCCCCCTCACCGTCTGAAGCGGCTCGACCGCTACGCCCAGTTTTCCGTCGCCTCCGCCCTCCTGGCGCTGGATGATGCAAAGCTCCCCTGGAGCAAGGAGCAGCCGCAACCGCGGACCGGTGTCTCATTCGGCACCGCTCTCGGCGGCATCGCAAATGCCGAGCACGAGCATCAGATGTTCCTCAAGAAAGGCACCCGGGGAGTAAACCAGACGCTCGCGCTACAAGTTTTTGGAGGCTCCGCCCATTCCAATATCGCCATCGATTTCGGTTTTCGGGGCGTAGGAACCACCAACTCGAACTCCTGTGCGAGCGGGGTGATCTCCGTGGGTGAAGCGTTGCGTTACATCCGCGACGGCATGGCCGACGTAGTCGTCGCGGGAGGCGCGGAAGCGCCCCTGTCCCCCCTGACGTTTGGCGCTTTTGATTTCATCAGGACAATGAGCCGCTGGGACGGTGAACCGGCCCGTGCGTACCGCCCCTTTGATCTGAACCGCGATGGCTTCGTGATGGGCGAAGGCGCAGCCAGCCTGGTAATTGAGGAATATGAGCATGCACTCCGCCGCGGCGCTCATATCTATGCCGAAGTGCTAGGCTACAACCTGAACAATGAGGCGTATCACATGACGACGCCTCTGCCGGATGGCGACTCCGTGATCCGCTGCATGCAGGAGACGCTCGCGGATGCCGGGCTGCAGCCGGACCAAATCGACTATATCAACGGTCACGCATCGGGCACTCAGGTCAACGATTCCAACGAGACGGCTTGCATCAAAGCAGTCTTCGGCGAGCACGCCCGGAAACTCGCCCTGAGCGGCACGAAGGCATTCACCGCACATCCGCTGGGTGCGACAGGGGCCATCGAGATGGTCATCTGCGCCCTGGCACTCGACCAGGGTTTCATTCCGCCGACATTGCATTACGAGACGCCAGATCCCGCGTGCGATCTCGACATCGTTCCCAACAAGGGTCGTGAGCAAAATCTCCGTTATGTGCTGAACAATGCGTTCGGCTTTGGTGGGATCAATGCCTGCGTAGCACTCGGCCGCGCGGAGTAGGGCAAGCCACGAAGCGGCAAAAGAAACACAGGAGGCCGGGAGTGCACATCGTAAGCACTCCCTTTTTGAGCCTTTTTGCGGCTAATTTCATGCATCGCCACGAAACGAGGGAAAACCAAATCCCTCGTTTCCCATGGCTACCAATGAAAACGCTTCCGCAAACCATGACCACGACGCCAACCGCGATCCCCTGTCACACGCTCCAGGTGCACACCCGGTGGGTACAGGCGTAGGAGCTGCAGGTGTAGGCACTGCCGCAACCGTGGTGGGCGGCGCCTTGGGCGGTCCGGTAGGTGCGGCGGTGGGAGCTGCTGTGGGAGCTGTAGCTGGGGGATTGATCGGAAAAGGGATCGCCGAAAAAATTGATCCCACCGTGGAAGACACCTACTGGCGCGAGAACCATCATAAGGAGTCGTACGCAAAGGATCGCCCATACGAGCATTACGCGCCTGCTTACCGTGCTGGCTATGAAGGCTATATGCGCCATGGCGGTGCAAGCCGCCGCTTTGAGGATGCCGAGCCGCACATGAGAGCCGAGTACGACCGGTTCCAAACCCAGGCCGGCCTGATCAATTGGGAAGACGCCCGTCTCGCTGCGCATGCGGCATGGCGCAGGGTGGATCAGATCCACGGCTCGGGCTCCGGGATGGGCGCTGGGCCGACGGCGGGCTGAAGGAGAATGACGAAATCCGAATGACGAAACTCGAAGGAGGGACGAATGCCCTAATGACGAGGGGCTGACCGCGAGGCTGCGCTCATTCGTCATTCGTCATTCCGCTCGCCCTCTCCGGGATAATGTGCTCCCATCGCCGCCATGACGGATGCGTCCATCAGCGTGGCGGAGGACAGGCTCGGCAGGAGCCTGGTGCCTGAAACGGAACTAAACAAGGTGGCCGAGGCGCATGGCGCGCCCGCCCCGGAGAGAATTGCATCCCCTCCTCAACTCCGTGAACGCCCCAAGCCGAATGGTCCGGTAAAGGAGGATGTTCCCAATGCCGGATGGATGATCTTTCTCGGTATCATCCTCCCGCTGATCACGATCGGGTTCGAGTTCCTGACGCACATCTGTGCCTCCGAACTCTTCGATCCGATGCCCTCATGGGTTCACGTTTTCCTCCTCCTGCTGGTACCAGCCGGGAATGCACTGGTTCTCAGGAGTCTCGGCCAGCGCCGTGCAGATCGCCTTCGCTGGCTGCTGCCTCTGCAGGCGTCCATCCTGGTCGTTTGCGCCGCGTATGCACTGGCCCTGGCGCCGATTGCGCCGTTTGCCGTTCTTGGACTGATAGTTTACGGAATGGGACTCATTCCTCTGTCACCCGCCCTCGGACTCATCGCGGGTAGCCTGGGGATGAAACAACTGAGAAAGCTCGCCCGCGAAGAGGGGCAGCCGATCCCCCGTATCTGGCCCGCCATGCTGGTGACCGTGGCAATTCTTGCCTGGGTTCCACTTCAGGGACTGTTCACAAACTGGGCAATATCGCTGACAACCAGCACCGACCAAGCATCAGCACAGCGTGGACTCTGGATGCTGCGAACCTTTGCCAGCGAGGATCGGCTCCTCCGCGCGTGTTATCGAACTCCCGGCCCGGGTTGGGCCAAATGGTCAACGGACATTGTAGCGGGTGCTCCCGGCGCAGTCGCAGCAAATCCCGAAGTTGCCCGGAATGCCTATTATCAGGTCACTGGCCAGAACTTTTCCTCCGTGCCCGCTCCACATGGGAGAGGTGGGAGCGCTTCCGGCGCAGGTCGTTGGAACATCGATCCAGGCCTTGGCGGCACGCAGGTCGCAAACCAGGTTCCGGGGCTCTCGATGATTAGTTCCCGGCTCGATGGAAAGGCCGATGTTTCGGCCGGGACGAGCTATCTCGAGTGGACGATGGTTTTCAAGAATGTCGCAGCCAACCAGAGCGAAGCTCGCGCCCAGATCGAGCTGCCGCCCGGTGCGGCGGTTTCGCGGCTGACTCTCTGGATCAATGGCGAACCACAGGAGGCGGCTTTCGGCGGACGGAGTCAGGTACGTGCCGCATACAAGGAAGTCGCGGTGGTCCAGCGGCGCGACCCTGTGTTGGTAACAACATCCGGTCCTAATCGGGTGCTCATGCAATGCTTCCCAGTGCCGCCGAATGGAGGCGAGATGAAAATCCGCGTCGGCATTACCTCTCCCCTGAAAGCTCTCGATGGGCGGCGAAGCGAGGTACTGCTTCCGCGGATTATCGAGTGGAACTTCAAGCACGCCTCCAATCTGGCGCATGAACTCTGGCTCGAATCAGATCAGCCCCTTTCCTTCGCAGGCAAATCCAGCGGGCAAACTCTCCGGCATCGCTTGAGCGATACCGATCTTCAGAATAGTCCACGTATCACCGCAGCCCATGCCGCCCCGGAGGAGGTATGGACAGAGGATCCGACCGACCCGACCTTTGCGATACGGCAGGTAATCCGGCAACGAAGGGTACAAGCGCCCGAACGGGTGATCTTTCTGGTGGATGGCTCAAAGAGCATGCGTCCGTATCTACGGGACGTGAGCGAGTCTCTCGCCAAGCTTCCGTCGGGCACTGATTTCTCGGTGGTATTTGCGGGCGACGAGGTGGAAAAACCGTGGGATGGCACCCGCCGGGCCACAGTGGATGAATTGAAAGCTGCAGCCAATTGGCTGGCGAACCGGGAAGTAACCGGCGGACGCGAAAACCTGTCTGCTCTCCTCGAAGCATGGGATCTGACGGCATCCGCGCCCGGCAGTGCCATCGTCTGGGTCCACGGCCCACAACCAGTCCTGCTCAACTCATCAGAACCTCTCCTGCAGCGCAGTGAACGGGACCGAACACCCCCGTTGATCTACGATATAGTGACCGAAGCCGGGCCGAACCGAATCCTCGAGCAACTCGACGGCTTTGACGGACTGCGGCCGGCTCGGGCCGGAACGCCTCCCAAGGAAAGCATCGATCACCTGCTTTCCCTTTGGAATGGCTCGACACTCGAGTGGTATGCCGAGCGCCAGCGCGTACCGCGCCCGGAAAACTTCGACGGGCTGCCTAGAACTGATCGCCACCTCGCACGTCTCTGGGGAGCCGAAGAAGTGGAGCGCCTACGTCTTGCTCCGGAAAAAGGCAGTCTGGACCAAGCGATAAAACTCGCGGTGGAGCTGAAATTGGTGACACCAGTCTCGGGAGCCGTGGTGCTGGAGCGTGCGGATCAATACGAGAGGCATGGCTTGAAACCCGGTGATCCCTCCGAGTCGCCA
>CBINJX010000429.1:0-5183 GCA_966251085.1 uncultured Verrucomicrobiales bacterium | reverse complement strand
GGTCGCTCGCGTTCTTGGTTTCGGCCGCGACGTTCATCATTTCCGTAGCGAACGCGGTCATCGCTCCAACGGATGCCGCGCCTGCTACAGCGGAAACGGCGGTTTGAAACTTGCCCAGGTCGGCCTTGGCTCGTTCCAAGCCTGCTTTGAGATCCTTGGTATCGAGCCCGAGACGGGCGACAATCGAAGGTGCTGCCATGTAGTTAGATAGAAAGAGATTGGCGACCGGGCGTGTTTCAAAGCGGTCGAAACAACGCTGTTGCAGGATCTCCCTGCACACCATGCGCCCGGGTCGCCAAAGGGTTTAGTCCGGCATCGTCGGAACCAATTCCGCCGGCACATCGTTGGGATGCGCGGCCTGATAGGTCTCGGCCGCAGTGACAGCCGTTTGCAGAGCCGTGCGGGCAGTGGCGATGGCGGTATCCAATTCCGCATCGGCGAGCCGATTTAGCGCGATCCGGCGGGCAACCTCGATTGCCTTGGTGCCCGCGCCATACTCATCGGCTCCGATCGTTCCGGCGAGGATTGCCTCGTCTCTGGCGATCTCGGCTTGCAGCGCGGTGAGCGACTGCTGTGATTTCAGGTAAAACCGCTCCGGCTCGACGCACGCTCCGAGCAGAGGGATGTAGGCCGCGCCCTCCACGGTATAGGAGAGCGATTTGCGGTAGGCGTCTGTAAGAGTTGGGATCATGGGTTATTCGTGTGAAGGCCAAGTGCTTTCAGGGACTCCGTTCTCCTTGCCCCATTCCCGCATGTGTTCGATTTTTGCTTTGATTCGATTCTTGATCTCGGGAATCGCGATCTCCAGTTCGTCCACTGTGGCCTGAAGGTCGGCGATTGAACGAATTGTGGGAATAACGCCATTTTCGTATAACTCCCCGGCGTTATCGATCAGCCACGAACGGCCTCTCTGAATCCCTTCCTTTGATGAGTTGAGAGTATAGGTGGCCCTCTCTATCCTCCGGTGAAGTCGCTGAAGATCCTCGCAATAGGTGTTCCATGTGTGGACGCGCTGACGTTGCTTTTGCCGCTCCTCCTCGACCTGTGCTTGGAGCCTCTCAAGCTCCTGCTGCGCCTTGGCGATCTTGGCCTCGGTTTTCGGGGCGATGTCTCCGGATTGCGCGTCTGCTTTGCGGTCGGCTTGAATCTTGGCAACACTGGTGCCTTGGCGCTGCGCTTCATCGATGTCGGCGAGCCATTGAGACCCCGACGTGGTATTTTCTGCGGTAGGCATAGATTACTTCCTGCGTTGATTGACTGCTTGCTTTGCAAATGCGGCCTGCACGCGGGCAAGGCCGGTGAGTGGTTTAGCGGTCGCCTGCTGGCCGAATCCCTGAATGAGCGGCACCGCCCCGACCGGAGTCTTCAGGAACTTGGTGCCGTCGATGGATGCCGCCGCTTTTACAGCGCCAGTAATCTCGTCAACAAAGCCGTGTTTCTTCGCTTCATTGGCATCGAACCACGTTTCATCGTCCATCCACTGCTTGATGACGGCCTCAGA
The DNA here is from genome assembly GCA_966251085.1 of uncultured Verrucomicrobiales bacterium. Taxonomy (GTDB): domain Bacteria; phylum Verrucomicrobiota; class Verrucomicrobiia; order Chthoniobacterales; family Chthoniobacteraceae; genus CBINJX01. The sequence goes on along the minus strand of CBINJX010000429.1, from coordinate 3,682 downwards.
CTTCTTCGTCTTCGCCTTGTAGATGCCGATGGACTGGTTTGTCATGCGTTCGATTAGAGCGGCTTCGCGCTGCATCTCGTGATGATCGCCGACTACTCCGCTCCAGACGTTGTGGATCATGAACCAGGCATTTGCCGCCATCTTCACCTTGCTGGCTGCCATTGCGATTACGGTAGCCATGGATGCCGCGATACCGTCGATATGGGCGGTGACGCCACCCGGGTGCCGCTGGATCGCGCTAAAGATCGCGTATCCATCGAGCACTGAGCCGCCCGGGGAATGAATGCGGAGGTTTAGATGCTTACCCGAGTGCGGCTTCAGCGCGTCAACAAATTGCTTTGCTGAAACGCCATAAGCACCGATGGAATCATAGATAAGAACCTCGGCGGATTCGTCGGCGCTGTTCTTGATCTCGAACCAGTTCTTGCTCATCAGCGGGCCCTCCGTGCCTGACGGCGTGCAGATAGGATGGTGCGGTATTCGTCCAGCTTGGACGCACTGAACAAGCGAACGGTGCCGCTGTGGTAGTCAGGAGCGATTAACCCCTTTTGTACTGCCCGAGCGATGGTCGGGATTGAAACGTCCAAGGCTCGACTGAGCGCGGACGAAGACAGAAGCGATGAATTACTCATGCTGCTCTACATATACCTTGAAAGGTATATACGTTACAAGATGTATTAGCCTCACCTAAGTTTCAGGACATGACAAAAAGCTCAGTGCTTGCGAGTCCGCACGCGCACTTGCTCGGCCGGTGTCAGCACTGCGCCCTCACCGAACGGCCAAGGCCAGTTAGCTTCGTCGGGCCCGCGCAATTCGGTAAGCACGCGCTCCAGGGAGATGAGCTTGCGGAGAAGATCGTTCCACTCGCTCCGGTTCTCGCGTTGCACGGAATCCGCACCCGGGGGGCGGCTCCGCTGTGCGATCACCTGGCGGCACAGCTCCTCCTCATCGTCCAGGTTATAGCCTCGCTCCTGCCAGTTGCGGACGGTCTTGATAGACACATCGAAGCGTTTGGCGATGTCGTGTAGGCGTTGGTTCTTTGGTTTTGCCATAAGGGAAATGGGAAATGGGAAAGTTTGTTTTTTGGTCCGCTCACGGGAAAAGCCACCGCTCTTGTCACCCCTGCGAGGGAGCAATGAGGGTAGAAGTCTGTCTATCCGGGGTGGGTAGTTAACCTTCATTGACATTTCCAATAGCCAAAGCAGCGCCCCGAGTCGCGAGGCGCTGCCGGTTGGCTGCCTGCTAGAAGTCGCCGAGTACGTTGGGCCGGTGTGACACCTCGTACCGCATTGCGTCCTGCATACCGTCGATGAAGGTTTGCAATGCCTCGGCTCGCTTCCAGTCCTGCGGATCTGTGCTTTTTATGTGCTGCTGCATCACAGGCTCCGTCAGGTCTTGAATCTGCCGGATGTATTCATGGATCTGCTCGGGATTCGTGGTGCACTTGGCCTGCTCCATGATCGGTCGCACCTTATCAAACAGTGCCGCGATCTCTGGTGTTTGTCCGAGTTCCTCTTCGTTGGGTTGCGCGTTCATGTTTCCGATCGCAGAGCCGAAGGGGTTGGACCTTGGCTCTGCTGAATGGGGTTAGCGGACTTCGACAGCGTTTGCCGGGAGCAGGTTGCCGTCCTCTTTCAGATTACCCTGGTAGTCCGGTTCGCCGTGTCTGAACTCGAACTGACAACCACAAAACAGCGTCAAGAACATGGTGTGCACCGGGTAATCGACGTCATTCACTCCATGTCGCCATATGGGTTGCTCGCCGTGTCGTGAGCACCTGAGGAAAATGTCCGATACTGATTTTGGTTCGCGGTATGTGTCTTCGTTCATGGTTTCGGTTTGTTGGTTAGTTCAGAGTTAATGCGTTTAATTCGTTAAATTCGTGCACGTCACAGGCTTTCCAGCGTTCAGCCGGTCGCCCTCCGGTTTGCTCTTTTCCGCACTGAGCGAGTCCCATCTCGCTTAGTTTAGAGAGACACCGATCGATCTCGGTGGATGGTGCGTTGCGCTGGAAAACCCGCTCGTTGATCTCACCTCGGGTCATGCCTGATTCGCCAGCGGAACGGAGTGCACTCCTTACTTTGTCCACGGTAGGATCACCTGTTGCGTCTCCGAAGATGTAGCGCGCTGACTTGGCGCAATAGCTCCACACGCACAAGGCTGCCCTCAGATGCTCCGCGTCAATCTCTCTGCGCTGATCGAGTAGCGCGTAGAGTAAAGATAGGCGCATCGTGATTGCCTCGGCCCGTCCTAGCACATTCCCGAGTAAGCCCGGAATTTCCGCACTAAGCTGCGGGTAAATATCATGCCACATAGCGCGCCCCTTTACGGTGAAGCGCATTTGTCCGCATGTCTTCGCAAACGCGATTGCCTGCCGAAGCTCTCCGGCTTCCTGGCTGATGTTCTCGGGCTGTCCTCCCTCTGGGAGTAGCTTACTACGCTTCACACAGCACCAGAGGAAGCGGTTCGCAAAGCCGTTCACGGCATCTGTCTGCTTCAACTCCTGCTTTAGTTCATCAAGTGTGATATGCCCGATGATACTGATGTGGGCGCCGGTCGCCTTGAGTGGATCTTTCCGCGTAAGAACACGGAGGTTTCCAGTGTCCCAAGCTTGGCGAAGCATTGCAGAGAGCGTGTTTCCCTCTCGGCGCATCACTCGGAGCGGTTGCGCAAACTCTCCCTCGACCACCATTAGCCTCTTGTCCGTCACGCCTATGTCGTCGCTGTCATCACCTCCCCCGTCTCTGATAGTAGCGATCATTCCCTCGCCGCTCGACATGCCTGCAACGTGACAACTGTTAATCCAGTGGTGATCTACGCCTTCAAAGAACTCAAGAACACGGGCGAGGGATGTTCCTTTTCGCCCCTTACTCGATCTCCCCACCATTGAGGCAAACAAGTTGCCGTGATGCCTAGCTCCATCGGCGAGGAAGTAGGCGCTCCGGCCGATAATGTTGCCGAATACCGCGAGCGTCTGAACTAGAAGCGCGGCCGGGTCTGCTTCTGTGTGCGGTTCAACCTTACGAACAATACGACCTAACAAGCCGTGATATGCGCCCTCTGGAAGTGCCGGCCATGCATCGGGCGGAAGATCCACAAGGGCGACTTCGAGTGATGCTTTCGGAACAATGATTCGGGAACTCAAGGAAGCACCTCCTTCATTTCTTCCGCCTGCTCGGGCGCAATGTGCACAGCGTCGTTCAGGTCGAGCACGGGAGCGCCGTTCTTTTTCTTGAGTCCATCGAACACGAACCAATCAACGAAGCATCCGACTGCGGTTAGTTGCCGAGTCCATGTTTCGGCACCGGCGAGCCCCGCGGGGTCTTGATGAGGGAAGATCCGCACACGTTTTCCCGCGATCATCGCAAGGGCTTCTTCTGGAATCTCGTTTTTTGCCCCCAGCATGGCGACCGGACACCATCCCATCACGTCTCGCTTCTGATAGAGGAAGTGCAGAGCCGCGAGGAAGTCCGGGCCGCCCTCCACAAGCAAAACGCTCTTGTAGTCAACGGCCTGCTCTATCCCTATCGGCCACGATGCCGAAGCGCCGGGGAAGGTCCAAGCCTTCGCGTGGATCTGCTCCCACGGCTTCCCATCCATTCGCCGTGCCTGGCCGTTGCGCTTGGATGATCCAGCGAGAAACCATGCACGATGCCCGCGCCAAATTCCGAATCGGAGCCAC
>CBINJX010000428.1:0-5224 GCA_966251085.1 uncultured Verrucomicrobiales bacterium | reverse complement strand
CAGATTCGCCGCGCCATTCAGAAACCAAATGGCGGGTTTAAACATGCTGTAAAACAGCGCCAGCGGACGCGCGACCCACAAAGTGGTCGGCACCGAGCGACTGATCGCAAGCGACTTCGGAGCCAGCTCCCCCAGCACGATGTGGAGGAAGGTCATGATGCTGAACGCAATACCAAAACCAAACGTGCGAATCACCGCTTCCGAGGTCACCCCCACCGCAAAGAAAAACGGCTCGATCATCCGCGCAAGGAACGGCTCACCCACCCAGCCCAAGGCAAGACTTGCCAGGGTAATCCCCAGCTGGGTTGCGGAAAGATACGCATCGAGATGCGCTGTGACATGCCGCGCAAAAGCGGCTCGAGGCTCCCCCTCAGCCTCCAATGCCTCGAGTTGGCTGCTCCGAACCTTCACAATCGCAAACTCTGATGCGACGAAGAACCCGTTCAGGAGAACCAGAAACAAAATCACTGCCAATTGCCAAAGGATCGTAGAACCAGGATCCCAATGGCGCGCCACTGCTTCCGCAGCGGCGAAAGGAAGAGTCATAAACCCTTAAAAAAGAACGAGCCGCGGACACTTGGTCCGCGACTCGAAATTAAACTCAGACTGATTGGTTACCAGCTGGACTTCGTCACGCCCGGGATCAATCCGTTGGACGCGAGTTCGCGGAAAGCGATACGGGAAAGCTTGAAACGGCCGATGAATGCGCGCTTGCGGCCGCTCATCTGGCAGCGCTTGGAAAGGCGGGTCGGGCTGGCATTGCGCGGAAGGAGAGAAAGGCCGATATAGTCGCCCTTCTTCTTCAGCTCAGCGCGCAGCTCAGCGTACTTTGCAACAGTAGCGGCTTTACGTTTCTCTCGTTCGAGCCAGGAGGTTTTTGCCATAAAAATTGAGGTGCGGAAGTTATGGATCTGGGAACGGTTTGCAACACCTTTTTTGAGTTTTAACGCTGCACACGCCCCCCATGCCCGCCCGCGGCCAGCGCTTCAACCTCAGCGAGACTGACGAGATTGTAATCGCCCGGGACGGTATGTTTCAGGCAGCTCGCCGCGACGGCAAAGTCGATCGCCTTCTGCGGTGAATCGCCCCGAAGGAGCGAGAAGATCAGGCTGCCAGTGAAACTATCGCCCGCTCCGACCCGATCCACAATGGTAATTTCATGGGAGGGTGAGGAAAAAACCTGGCCGCCAGCGAGCAGCACGGCGCACCAGTGGGTGGTGCTCGCACTGGAAGCCTGCCTCTTGGTGAAAGCCACCGTACCGATTCCGAACTGAGCCGATAACGCCTTCAGCGCAGCTTCCTCTCCGGAAACATCGAGTCCAAAGACGGTCCGCACCTCCTCCTCACTGGTGACACAGAGATCGACGTACTCCATGAGCGGCCGAAGCGTCCTCCCTGCCTCTTCCCGGGTCCAGAGTTTGGCGCGGAAGTTCAGGTCGAAGCTGATGGTCAATCCTTTCCGCTTCGCAGCGGCGCAAGCGTCTGCCGTGATCTGGGCTGCCGCTGGGGAAAGCGCGGGGGAAATACCCGACCAATGGAACCAGCCGGCGCCTTCGAAGATCCGGTCCCAGTCGAAGTCCGAGGGATCCGCTTCTGCAATTGCGCTGTGCGCTCGGTCATAGATGACCTTTCCTGCACGCTGACTCGCTCCCTGCTCCAAAAAATAAACACCGATCCGGTCACCGCCTCGGACCACCCGTGCAGTATCCACACCGAGACCGCGCAACTCCATCAAAGCTCGATCAGCGACTTCGTTGGCGGGGAGCTTGGTTACGTACGAGGCATTCCCGCCAAACTGCGCAATGGCGACCGCGACATTCGCTTCAGCCCCACCACAGGTGATTTCGAAATGGGTGGCTTGGGAAAGACGTTGATACCCCGGCGTGGTGAGCCGGAGCATGATTTCTCCAAAGGTAACGACTCGCTGCATGAGACGGGGTGGCGTAGCAGTCTGGAGGGGAGAGTACAAGCGGGGAGGACTTTCTCCCCTCTTACGAAGCAGAACGCTTTCGCGAGATTGCCCCCCTTATACAAACTCCAGCGGCCGCTCCACCGCCGGAAGAAACCCGTGTTTCACCAGCAACTCACGGAACCGCAGCATTCCAGCTTTCTCCCGATCTCCCAGTTCGAACCGGATATACTCCGTCAGATATTCGCGTGCGAGTTCGGGCGGGCAGCTTTTTTCAGTCGCTACGATCTCATCCAGCTGCGCTATCCCCTGTCGTTTCAATTCACGAAATGCCTCCCCGATCTCCTCGCTCTGCGGGAACCCGGGCCGCAGCGCCCATGGCGCATATACAAACGGCAGACCAGTGCGTGCCTTCCATTCTTCACCGAGATCGAGCAATTGCATATCCGCCGGCATCTCCTTCCGATACGCCATCGCCTGATTCCCGATCAATAGCTCGGCATCGGCGTCCTTGGCCTCGCGAGCATCGATGCACTCGGGCCGGACACCATAAAACTCGGCAAGGAGCACCTGAACGAGATGAACCGATGTCAGCGACGCCGGATCGAGCGCAATCCGGCGGATTGCACTGAGTTCTCCACGGTAGGCGAGAAAGACACTGTAAACCGGTCCATCGCTCGCGATCGCGGCCCCCTCCACCAGCAGATACCGTCGCTCCCCGAGGACCTCAAACACCGGCACCAGCGCTACGTCGAGCTTCTCCGCGGCAAGATCACGCGCGAGCTGGGACGGATGGTCCATCTGGACCGGTCCGCCGTAAGCATGAATCAGGGGACGAGCATTCAGGTACTGAACGCAACCGATTCGCAGCCCGGCCAACGCAGGATAACTACTCACGCGCAAGCCAGCTCTCCGCCGGCTTTTGTATCCGATTCCACAGGCGCCTTTTCCGTTCCCGCCTGTACACGACGCCAGGTCGGTGCGATTCGGCGATACCAGGTATCGCGCTGCATCGGCTCTCGTCCGGCTTCACGGATCGCCTTCTCCAGGGCCTCCACCGTCTGCTCCGTGGGCGTTTTTGCCCCGGCCATGTGAAAGATCTTCTCTTCCATGATCGTCCCATGCAGGTCGTCCACACCGTAGTTCAGTGCAAACGAGGCAAGTGGCAGACCGAGGCTCACCCAATACGCGGTGATATGGTCGAAATTATCGAGATAAATGCGGCTGACCGCCAGATTCCGGACCTCGTCGAACGAGGTGGCCGGCTTGATATGCGACATGGCCGTGGTCTCCGGGACACAAGAGAACGGAACAAACCCCGTGAATCCCCCGGTCCGATCCTGCAGCTCGCGAAGCTGGCGCAGGTGATCCACCCGTTGCTCCAGCGTTTCGATATGCCCGAAGAGCATCGTCGCTGTGCTGCGCATCCCCATGTTGTGCCAGATCTCATGGACCTCGATCCACTCCTCGGCAGTTTCTTTGCCGCGGCAGATCTGGTCTCGCACTCCCTGATCAAAAATTTCCGCGCCACCTCCAGTGATCGCCCCCAGGCCCGCTTCACGCAGGATCTCGAGCGTTTCCTGAATTGGCTTCTTGAAGATCCGCTCCGCCAGATGCCGGATCTCGATCGCCGTGAATGCCTTGATGAAGAGGTCCTTATTCAGCGCACGCAGCCCCCGCAGCAACTCCAGATACCACTCAGGCTTCAGGGTTGGATGCAGACCGCCGACCATGTGAATCTCCGTGATTCCCAGAGTCAGAGCATGCCGTACCTTCCCAATAATCTCCTCCACACTCAGCTCGAACGCATGCGGATCGCGCTTTCTGGCACCAAACGCGCAAAACTGGCACGAGAGGATGCAGTGGTTCGAATAATTGATGTACTGGTTGTGGATGTAAGTCGCGACGTTCCCGTTTTTCCGCTCCCGAACAATGTTCGCGATCGCCCCAATGGCGTTCAAGTTGTTGCAGCGGTAAAGCTGCAGCGCCTCTGAATCGGTGATCCGGCCACCTTCTAGGACCTTCGAATAAATCGAGCGTAGTTCGGCCGGGATCAATTTGGCGCGTGAAGACATGAGCTTGTGAAAGGTTTCACAAGGTAGTTACGGGAAAAGTCAATTGCAAGACGCCTTTCCCCGGGTGGAGTTTACGCGATTCCGGGGAAACTCTTTGCCAGCATGAGGGTTCCGCTGCATCGTGCGCCACCGAGCGCCCCCCGTTCCCCCATGATCGAAGATTCGAGCCCCCCTGCTGATGCCCTGGTCGATTCGGCCGAGCAGGACCTTCGCTGGATGGAACGGATCAAGCAGGGCGACATGGAAGCTTTTCGTGAGCTGATCGAGGCGCATCAGCACCGGGTAGTCGGGACCGTGGCGAAAATGCTGAACGATGACGCCGAGGCGGAAGATATCGCCCAGCAGGTCTTCGTAAGAGTCTGGAAAAGCGCGCCCCGGTATGAGCCGACGGCCAAGTTCACCACCTGGCTTTTCAAGATCACCCGCAATCTGGTCCTGAATGAGCTGCGCCGCCGCAAGCGGCACCTGACGAGATCCCTGGACGAGGCGGATGACGACGATCATCAGGCAATCCAGGTTGCCGATGCTGGGGTAAAGTCGCCGGATACCACGATGCTGGATGATGAAATGCAGGCGGCGATTCAGCGAGCGATCGATGAACTCCCTGAAACGCAGCGACTTGCGATCATCCTGCGGCGTTATGACGAGTTTTCCTATGAGGAGATCGCGGAGATCATGGGGCTCTCTGTTCCGGCGGTGAAAAGTGTGCTGTTTCGGGCTCGGACGGATTTGAGGGAGAAGCTGCGGAAGTATTTGGAGGGTTGAGGGGCTCTGAAAGTTGAGGGTTGAGAGCTGAGGGTTGAGGGACAGGCACCGGCAGATCGAGATGCGTGCAGGTGGCGGGAGTGAAATGAAGCACAGCCTTGCGATGCCCTCACGCGCGGTAGGGCGATCGCGCCGCCGACCGCCGAGAGGGCGTCTGGAGAGATATGGTACGTCCACCTTGGAAAAGGCGCTCGCGGCGCGAGGACCTTGGCTATTTTCAGGATCACCCAGCGAGAGAGCCTGCAGCGCCAAGGGCGCGTCCTATACCAGCCTGGGGCGCAGCCCCAGGAACAGCCCAACCAGAGAGCGAGGGCTGAAAGCCCGTTCTATTTTCCCGCGCTACAGCCACGTCTTATCGCGGTTCATAGGCCGGGCCTTCAGCCCTCGACCGTTTTGTGGTGGTTCCCTGGGGCTGCGCCCCAGGCTGGTATAGGACGCGCCCCGCAGTCACGGGGCGCTGAAAGGCGTGACTGCC
>CBINJX010000427.1:0-5242 GCA_966251085.1 uncultured Verrucomicrobiales bacterium | reverse complement strand
CGGCCAGCTCTGGAATTCCATTCCCATCGAAATCCCCCGCAACAAGACTGGAGATCTGGTGAGGCCCCGGCTGGGATCCCAAGTTGGCATTGCCGGTCTGCGGATCACCAGTAGTGAGCAGAGGAAGTGCACTGTAGCGTGCGTCTGAGAAGCCAAGGAAGTCGTTCACGCCATCATGGTCGAGATCCTCACTTCCTGTAACATCACCAGGGCCGGTATGTTCAAAGCGGCCGAGGAAGACAGCAATACCTGCGTGCGAGCCGACATCGCTGGATGCCACAGCGACGTCAAGAATGCCGTCACCGTTCAGGTCCGCGACCGTAATTGCCTCAGGATTGCGTGCACCGGAGAGGTAGAAGGTCTGTCCATTACCCAAGGCGACGATGAGCTGTGACGTGCCGGTTGTCGTATAGACGAAGTCACCACGACCATCTCTATCAAAGTCGATCGCCGTCTGCTGACCGATCCGGCCCACATAGGAAGCAGAGCCCTGCTTCCAATTTTCAGTCGTTGGAAGGTGGGTGGTACCTGTCGCGATTCCGGGCTGGTAGCTCGAGACATCGGGCTGGAAGAAATCGCCTTTCACCAGACTGGCGCCATTGCCGCCCGAGGTGAAGCCGTCCCCACCATCTCCGAGCTTCAAGCTCACGTCACCGCGAATATTGAAGTTCTCGAAGCTGAAGTTTCCTCCGTTTCCACCGCTTCCAGCAGTACCGGTGCCGCCGTCTCCGCTTCGGATGACGACTTTACCGGTCTGGGATCCGAGGTCCGAGAAGTTGACAATCGATCCGCCCATTCCACCCACGGTACCTCTGCCTCCATTGCCTGCTACGACCTCATAACCTCCCGTGTCGTCACCCGTGAGGGTTACATTGACGATATTCCCACCGCGGGCTCCCGTACCACCGTCTCCAGCATACAGGCCATTCAGGTTGAACTTCATAGCGGCATCCACGGTGTTTACACCGATGATGTCCGCTCCTGCCTGTCCCGCCAGAGGCACGAAGGTCGTGAGAGTGCCGGCGACATTGTCGTTATGTCCCACACCGAACGAGAAGTACTGGCCGGAAACGGCAGTACCCACTCTGATCGATCCGATCGTCGGGAGTGTTTCAAAACCGAAGTTCGTGGCTCCCGTGGTGTCGAGGATCAGTCCTCCATCCTGTGCCCCGAAACCTCCACCAGCATAGATGTTGCCGAAGATGGAGTAGGTCGTCGGAGCTTTGCGGAGAGCGACGTCCAGGTCATCGACTACACCGTCGCCGTTCTGATCCGGGATGTCAGTCGCGCGGAGCGAACGAAGCTCGATCTTCTCAATTTTCTTATTGAGCACCACTCGACCGTCACCGGGAGTGATCAAATCATCGTTAGCGGCATTGTTATCCGAGTCACTCAGGGAGAGATCGGTGACGGTCACAGGGAGACCATTGGCGCCGACGACCGTCGTCCTGGTTTCCTTCAGGTTTGTGACGATGTCACCGTGGACATCGGCAAAAAGGACGATCCGGGCGCCGTCTCCGACCGAGATGCCTGTGATCTCGTTGTAATCGACTTCACGGTTATTGTTGAGGTCGGTGAAGAATACCAGGGCATTGCCCTTCTCCATGAAGAGGAAATAACGCCCCGAGTTTGCATCGCCAGTCGTGTTGAGGACCTGGCCCTCGAACACTTCAACAGCTCCGTTGAAAGACGCCTGGACATACTTGTCGTCCGTGCCGGGCAACAGGGCTGCCGGAGCAATGCGCGTCTCGAGTGGTTCGATGCTGTGTCTAGCAGAGTTCTGTGTGAACATGGTCGTAGGGAGGGAATCTGAATCTGATTAAGCGTTCCGGTTGTCGTAGTCGTAGAACACGCCGTCCACTACACGCGCTTCCGGGGTGAAGTTGACTTTCGCTTGGTTGAACACTCGAGCGGCGATGAGGCCGTCGATTGGCTTATGGGTGAAGAAGTCGTATTCAGTTGCAGGCGTGTCACCCTCGTTCAGCACGAATGCAAACTTGTTGCCATCCACGCGGTACGGATCCGCCACCGCCCCCACGAGGTTATCGTTTTCGTAAGCATCCTGGCGGAAGGCATACCAGCCCGGGAGACCACCGGTTTCACCGCCCTCCGTGATATCCAAATCGCTTGGGCGTCCGGGTTGAGGCTCCAGCTCGAGGAGATCAACAGCCGCGGTTCCAGTCTCGCGAGTGCTGAAGAGATAGATCGACTCGATCTTCTCCACCATGGCTGGAAGGTCGCCACGTCCTGCCACAATCGAAGCGATCGCCTTCGCGGTCACATTCGTGACATTGCCGGACAATCCCTTTCCGCTCGCACCGGATGCACCACCTTCGCCGGCAAACAAGCCGCCCATGGTCTCATAGCCAAAGCTTTCGCCGCTTCGGACACCGATATCGTGGTCGAGGACACGGATGTTATCGAGAGAACCACCTGTGCCACCCTTCCCCGCAGCGTCGCCACCGTTACCAGCGGCGATACTCCGGACGACAGTGTCGGTTGCATCCTCGAGGTTGCTGATTTCGAAGATCCGGACGTTGCGTACATCACCGCCCTTTGCACCTACGCGGACATTCTCTCCGCCGTCTCCGGCGTCACCCGCGAGGATACGCAGTTCTGCCAGATTACCGTCAGCCACCGGAGAGCCGCCGCGCTGGATACGGAGATCCACGATGGAACCGCCGGCGGCGCTCTTGTTGTCATTACCGCCACCGACGCCCGCATAGATATGCGTGAACGTGTTGGCCGACGAGCTGACAGAACCGGTCACGTTGAAGATCGATCCGCCGGAACCGGCAAAACGCCCTTCAGCGGAGCCGTTGCCTGCCTGAACCAGAATGTTTCCGCTAGGTGTTGGAAGCAGATCCGTCTCGGTACTGCCGTAGCCGATGTTGCGGATCGAGCCGCCTGCGCCTCCGTTAGTTCCATTTCCGGCCTGGAGCGTGACGTTCGTCGATGCATACAAGCCTGTCAGCCTGCTGTTGGATTTTCCAATGATGCTACCGCCGTCCGCTGGCTTGTCGCCGAGCTCCGCGCCGTTTCCAGCGAAAATCTCACCGCTATCTACGGTTGCGAAAACGCCAGCTTGAATCACAGAACCACCGCGTCCGGCTGCTCCGCCCTTGCCATTATCCTCAGTCCCGTTTCCGCCGTTACCGGCCCTCACCGAGGCAGCACCCTCGACGTTTACAAACAGGTTCTTGATATCACCACCCGCTCCGCCAGATCCCTTTGCACCGGCTCCCGCTCCACCCGCACCGGTCAGCACCGTGGCATTCACATAGTTGATCGTGTTTTCAATCGTGGAAAGAACTCCTTCGGAGATGATACGGGCACCACGGAGGGCACCTCCCGCGCCACCTTTACCCGAGGCGTTCTGCCCCACCACGTCACCGCCGGCGCCAGTCTGCACCAGCGCAGCGAAGTCCTCGGCCGTGAAGTCGATGGACGACATCAGACCGCCGTTGCCTCCCCCCTTGCTGCCATCACCGCCGTTGCCGGAGCGGAGTTGAAGTGTTCCCGCAAAGGCGACGTTTGTAGCGTAGTCATCCTCGATGATGCTCACCTTGGAGACGGAGCCACCCGCCCCTCCCTTGCCGCCAACACTCGATCCACCGTCTCCAGCGGTTTCAGAATTGATTTCGAGGGTTCTGAAGTCACCGTTCTTGACCATGAGTCGGCTGATGTTTCCACCAACTCCGCCGTTTCCGGCTGTTCCATCGCCGCCTTTGCCAGCGTTGAAGATGCCAACGTGCGCCGTCACCAGTTCCAGTTGCTCCACGGTGATGTTCATCAGATCACCACCTGCGCCACCGGTCTTACCGACAGAGCCGTCTCCCGCAAGCACCCTCATGCTAGTGGCGAACAAAGTCGTCTTGGAAACCGATCCACCGCCCGCACCCTTCCCACCTTCTCCAGCGTTACCGCCGTCGCCGGCCTGGACCAGCATCGAAGCCAGATCCAGATCGTTTCCATCGCTGTTCGAAATCTTCAGCTGAGATAGAGATCCGCCAATCCCTGCTTTCTTTTCACCGGCGCCGCCATCACCCGCACGGATTACAACCTCATCCAGATCGGCCATCTCCGGGACATCGGGAGTCGTCACCCGGACATCGAGATTCGAGACTGCACCGCCCTTGCCTCCGACCTGCCCGTCTCCACCAGTTCCCGCTTCGATCAGGACATTATCCTTGAGCATGTCACCGCTCGGGAAAGCCTTCGTCCCGAACACATCGTAGCCGATCAAAACTTTCGAGACCGAGCCGCCGGTGCCACCCGCACCAGACTCGGAATCGCCGCCGAGACCCGCGCGGATCTGGATCAGTTCATTCGCGACACTATCCCGGACACCAGCGATCGTTATCGACGAAATCGATCCACCCAAACCGCCCTTGGTCTTTCCGGTTGCGTTACCACCGTCGCCGGCCTTCAGCGTGAATCCGTCGAAGTCCTCTACCAGGCGAATGTTCTTCAGCGAACCGCCTGCAGCGCCGGCGCCGCCTGCACCGGCTTCAATCCGGCCTTCGTTAGACGCAGTTCCTACCGCATCAATGAAGATATTGGAAATGGACGCGCCCTTCTGTCCGGCTTCAGGAATAAAGGAGATCGTTCCCTGGCCACTGTTCTCCAGGCCGGGGAAGATCTCAAATGTTGCGCCGTGGGCAGCAGATCCCGCCAGGATGTTCGTGACGCGGCCGTTCATCGTCACTCGAGAAATGTCACCTCCGGAGAGGATGTTTCCGACGACGTCGCCGCGTTTGATATCCAGATTCTTGATGCCCTGCTTCGAGGAAACGAGGCCATCCATCACGATCGTATCGTTCTTCTCGTCGTAGTTCGTCACCACGCTCCCCGCCAGACCGCTGTAGAGCGTCACGGAGGCATTCTTACCGAGAGAGAGACTCACCAACTCACCCGGATCCATTTCCTGGTCCTGGTCGATATCGATGAAGAACGCCACGACTTTCCCGGAGTTAACCTTCAGATAAGGCTGAGGTCCGCTCGTCGTGCTGAAAAGATTCAACAGATCTCCCGAGGAGAGCTTGAGATAAAAAGTATCATCCTGTCCCTCTACTCCTGGGCCAACAGCCTGGGAAATACTATCCGAGCCGTCCTCCGTGTTCACAAACACGTCGTACTCAGTATAGTTGTCCGCGATGGTGGTAGGATCACCCACGCTGATGACCCGCGCAGGAGCAATACGAGCTTCTCCAGCGCTATCTCGAGGTTCGCCATCCAGGCG
>CBINJX010000426.1:0-5248 GCA_966251085.1 uncultured Verrucomicrobiales bacterium | reverse complement strand
CGGCTTGCCATGCAGCAGCTATGACTTTCGCCCGCAGAGACCTGCTTCACGACATACGCCACTTCCGCAGCCTCCTCCGGCAGGAACAGATCGGCAAAAAAACGGTTCCTGACCTTTCCCGGTGCAAGCCCCGTCATCTGCTGGAAGGTCGAGTTTTCCCAGAGCACACGCCCTTGCTCGAGGGAGATGGCGAGCAACCCCACCGCCGGATTCTCCGCAAGACCTTCAGGAAGCTGGTTCTGCGCTTCGCGGTTCAGTGTGGTGCCTTTGTGCTCGATGATCCTTGCGAGTGCCGAGCAATAGGCTGCGAGGCTTCCCAGCGAGCAGGTTTCCGCGAGCGCTCCCGTTTCCGCCGTCCTGCAGAAAAGAACCCCCACGAGCCTCTGCGGAGAGCGGACCTCGACGGCGGTATCCCACGCACCCTCCGCTGCCTGAGGATCTTCGCCGGGAGATCGCCCCCAACGGGTACGGCTCCAGACCCGGCGGTCAGATTCCCAAGACTGCCATCCCTCGGCTTCGGGATTGCTCCAGCCGGAAGAGGTGAGCTGGGTATGTTGCACAGCGTGATTTTCGCCGATGGAACTTGCCGTTGAATGGTTTCCCGTCCCGTTAGGACTCACCCACATCTGACATCCGGAAACGCCCAGCCGCTCACGTGCGAGTTTCTCCGCATGCCGGCAAAGCGCATCCAGCTCCACACAGTCGAGCAACTCCTGGATCAGCTCGAAAGCCGCGGTGAATTCTGAAACCGGTTCCCGAAAGTTCAGCGTCGCCTCCATCCCATTTCCCGGGGCAGCTTCCCGATCCCCGGTCAGCAATACGAAATCGCGCTCGTTCAGCCTCGCTGCGGATGCCCGGAATGCGATGCGTGAAACGGAATGATCCCGATGACGGAGTTTCACCACGCCACCGCTGGCGCCCAAGGTGGAGAGTTCACCGGGGGAAAGCAGCCGATCGATCGGCATACCCCGGCATTCTTCGCGGGAGTACCCGAGCCGCTGCGCAGCCGCATCGTTGATGGCCGCAATCGCTCCATCTCGGATATCGAGGATAAAAACCGGGCATCCAAGCTTATCGAGGAAGTTCTGATAAGAAGCGAGAGTGTCCATAGCAGCCTGTATGACAACCACCATTGGGGGGGAGGGTCGGCGAACCCAATGGCGACCGTATAGGTTTACCATTAATCCAGCAATGGTATTCCTGTTGACAACATAGCATTTGCGTTTCGGGCGGCAGAGCCGTCGCGCCGAGGACCGGGGCGCATATGGAGTGGCGGCGCCTCGGAAAGTCCCCCCGCGCCCTCTGAAGGAATCCCAAGCACCCCAATAAGCAGGTGCAGGGCGATACCTAGGGTGTAGTTTTAATCCGGTACTGTGAAACCGACGGCAATAAAGACGGACCCTGTAAGGGTTCTCCTGGTGGACGACCGCCAGGACAAACTGGCAGCAATGGAGACGATCCTCGATTCTCCCGACATCGAGTTGATGAAGGTGCACTCCGGATTCGAGGCGCTGGAGCTTGTCACCAAGTACGAATTCGCCGTCATCCTGCTCGATGTACGGATGCCGGAGATGGACGGTTTCCAGACAGCCGCATTGATCCGCGAGCAGCCGGGCGCCCGGACCACTCCGATCATCTTTGTCTCCGCGGAGGAGGATGAAACATTGTTGCGGAAGGGCTACGCGCTGGGGGCGGTGGACTATATCCGCAAGATCGTACCCGAAATCCTTCGCGCCAAGGTCTCCGTGTTCGTGGACCTTTATCGGAAAACAACCGATCTCACGGAACGGGAACGCGTTGAGCGGCAGCTACAGGCACAATATACCGTGACCCGGCTGCTGTCGGAAGCGACGCGCCCGAGGCAGGTGCTGGAGGAGGTGCTCGAGACAGTGGGCGAGAGCTTCGGCTGGGCATGGTGCGCGTGGTGGGGCAGGCAGGGGCATCTGCTGCGTTGTACGGCGATGTGGAATGATCCCTCCTGCCCATCGAGCATGCTTGCCGGGCTTTCGAAGGCACTCGCTTTTACAGATGAGGGACTCCCGGGGTACGTCGCAACGAAACGGGAGGCTGTCTGGGTCGAAGACATCCGTCACGATCCGACGCTGCGGCGCGCAGCGGTGGCCGAGGAGGGCTGGCGAAGCGCGGTAGCATTCCCCGTCACTCACGCGGGCGAATTGCTGGGAGTGCTGGAGTGCTTCAGCCCCCATGTACGGCCTCGGGACGAAATCATGCTGGCCACGCTGAAGATGATCGTCAGTCACATCGGCCAGGCCTTCGCGATCAACAGGATCAAGGCCCGGATGCGGGCGATCTTCGAGGCTTCCCTGGACTGCATCATCACGTTCGATGAAGAGGAGCGCATTCTCGAATGGAATCCCGCCGCGGAACGGGTCTTCGGCTACAGCCGCAAGGATGCCTTGGGGGCCAGGCTCACCGAGTTGATCATACCCGAGCGGGTACGCGAGGAGCACCGGAGCAGTTTGTCTCACCTCGTGAGCACGAACTGCTGCAAGCTCTTTGGCAAACGGGTCGAGCAAGCTGCAGTCCGCTCCGATGGCAGCGAGTTTCCTGCCGAATTTGCTGTCACCCAGATCGAATCGGATGGCCCGCCTCTGTTTACTGCGTATGTGCGCGACATCACGGAACGGCGAAAAGCGGAGCAGCAGTTGCACGATGTTGCCGCCAATCTGGCCGAATCGAATGCGGACCTGGCGCAGTTTGCATACGTGGCTTCCCACGATCTGCAGGAGCCGCTCCGCGCCGTGGCCGGCTGCGTTCATCTTCTGGAGGAAAGCTATGGCAAACAGCTCGATGACACTGCCCGGCAGCTGATCACCCACGCGGTCGATGGGGTCCGCCGCATGCATACGCTGATCGAAGATCTGCTCACGTATTCCCGGGTAGGCACCGAAGGGAAACCGTTCCAGGAAGCGGATTGCTCGAAGATCCTGAAGGGGGTTCTGGCCAACCTTGCTACCGTCATCCGTGAACGCGATGCCGTCGTCACTTACGATAATCTCCCGACTGTAATGGCGGATGCGACGCAGATGGCCCAGCTCTTTCAAAACCTCATCAGCAACGGAATAAAGTTCTCAACCGACCGGCGCCCGGAGATCCATATCGGAGCCCGGCGTCAGGAAGGCGAGTGGCTTTTTTCCGTTCGCGACAATGGCATCGGCATCGATCCCCGCTTTGCAGATCGCGTTTTCCTGATCTTTCAGCGCCTGCACACCCGCAATGAGTTCCCTGGCTCCGGCATCGGCCTCGCGATCTGCAAACGCATCGTCGAACGCCATCGCGGCCGTATCTGGGTCGAGTCAGAACCCGGCAAGGGTGCGACCTTCTATTTTACTATCCCTGATCACACACCCTGACCCTTTTCATGCGAGCATCAGAGTTTCAGGAACCCATCGAGATCTTGCTGGTTGAAGATAATGACCCCGACGCCTTGCTGGTCACGCATGCCTTTGGAAAGACGCGCATCGCAAACCGCCTGCACCGCGTCGCGGATGGCTTGGCAGCTCTTCAATTTTTGTATCATCAGGGAGAGTACGCAAACGCGCCCCGGCCACATCTGATTCTGCTCGACTTGAACCTGCCGAAAAAAACCGGCCGTGAGGTACTCGAAGCGGTAAAGAGGGACACGGAGTTGAGGACCATCCCCGTGGTGGTGTTCACCGCATCGAGATCTCATGAGGATATCGCGGACGTTTATGCGCTTCACGCCAACTGCTGCATCAACAAGCCGGTCGGCCCTGAGGGTTTTACTGTCGTCATCCAGGCGCTCGAGGAATTCTGGTTCGGCATCGTGACTCTGCCGCCCTCCGACGAAGGCGCTCATGAAAAGGGGAGAGCCTGAAATGCCAGACCGAACCATACGAGTCCTGATCGTGGAGGATAGTCCGACGGATGCGTTGTTGATCCAAACGACACTGGCGCGTGGCAATGCAGAGCATTTTGCAGTGACGCACGTGGAGCGCCTGGCATCGGCAGTCGAGGTCATGCACGACACGAAGTTCGATGTCATCCTCCTGGATCTCGCTCTGCCGGATAGCCAGGGTATCGAAACGTACCATCGTATTCGCCGGGCGACCGGGGGGAGGTATCCGGCAATCATCGTGGTGAGTGGTTTGAGCGATGAGGCGGTGGCCGTGGAAGCCGTGAAAGCGGGTGCCCAGGATTACCTGCTAAAAAGTTACCAGATCGGGGAGTCCCTGCCGCGCTCGATCCGGTACGCCATCGAACGCCAGCGGGCGCAGGAAGAGGTGGAGCAGTATGCGTGGGAATTGCGGGCCAAGAACAAGGAGCTCGAAGACGAGCTGCGCATGGCGCGAGAGATCCAGCAGGCACTGCTGCCGCATCACTACCCGCGATTCTCAAACGGAGTTCCGCCCTTGCGGGATTCATTGCACTTCAGCCACTGCTACCGCCCTGCGACCTCGCTCAGCGGCGATTTCTTCGATGTGCTCCATCTCTCGGATGCCGAAGCGGGAATGTTCATCTGTGATGTGATGGGACACGGGCCGCGCGCCGCATTGATCGGGGCGCTCACCCGGGGGCTGATCGAACAGCTGCGCCCGATCGCAACAGAGCCGGGACGTTTCCTCACGGAGTTGAACCAAAGCCTCTCCTCCATTCTTCAGCGTGCAGAGATTACTGCCTTTGTGACCGGCTTCTACCTGGTTGCAGATCTGGAGAAATCGCAGATCCGGTACTCAAATGCGGGCCATCCAAGCCCGTTTCTCCTTCGGCGCGATCTTCGTACGGTCCACAGGCTCCGCTGTAGTGACGCTCCTCGCAATCCTCCGCTCGGTCTCTTCCCCGACCACGCGTATCCGACACACGAAACTGCCCTGACGCCTTATCATTCGGTCGTCATGTTTACCGACGGCTTGTATGAGGCGGAGAACCCACAAGGCGAAATCTACGGACGGCAACGCCTGCTTTCCGTGGTGCGCGAGCATGTCGATCTCTCGTGCGAACAGCTGTTCGCGGAGTTAGTGGCAGACGTCCAGAACTTCTCCGAAAGGCCAGACTTCGAAGACGACGTGTGCCTCGTGGGAATGGATGTCATTCATCCTGAAAAGCCCGTACAGGAAGAGGCGGGTGCGGAATTGGCCGCTCAACTCGATATGGTCGAACCGAGGTGACGAGACGCGCGAAGGAGGTGGCGGAAGGAAACCGCTCTGGCGCGTCACCCCACCCGGTATGGTCTCCTTTCCGCCGCGCGTGCCTCTTCCAAGGTGGA
>CBINJX010000425.1:0-5249 GCA_966251085.1 uncultured Verrucomicrobiales bacterium | reverse complement strand
AATCCCGTGCAGGCACTACCAACGGCAAGGTGCGCTAGAATATAAGTGTAGCGGATTGTGGGTTTCATCCTGCTCGAAGACAACGCATCGAAATTAATTCGACTTGGACCGCTTCATTGCCAATCGGTTGCCATACGCAAAATCATGAATGGTCGCGGCAATGAGATGTGCAAGCCCCAGGAAGACCGCATTTGCCGTAAGTAGGGTTTGCGCAAAGATTTGACCGTCCGCACGGGGGCCTAGTTCCCAGGCAACTTCCTGTGGCATCTCCTCCGGTACTAACCAGAGAGCGATAGCGAGGCATGCCAGCCCAACCGTAAACAACCAATGAAATGTCAGCTCTTTATCACGTTTGACTGTGACGAGGTAAATCGTGGCGAGCGTGAGCAATCCAGGCCCCCAGGGCGAAATGTCATGAGCGTTCTCCAAGGCGAGTACCGCTGCAACCCCGTGCCATAACGTCCACATCGCTACCCACAGCGGGACAGCTACTGAAGCAAAAATCAAACGGCGCATAGCGAAACTTTCAGTCTCCATGAAGAGGGCTGCTCATACTGCCACACCGGGTGACGACGTTGAAAACCCGCTTCATTCGAGCAGTCTTTCAGAAGCTGAAAACTTTGGCCAGAGCGGAGCAAGTGAGAGCTGATTGCCTTGAGGCAGATTTACCTCTGCAGGTATCGATATATGAATGGGCTGGCTACGTTGGTTGTTCAGTGGATCTGCAGGGGCTGACGGCGCAAGCCTCAACGCGTGGGTTTGATTCAGGTCGAAGAACGTGCAATATACTCCAAGGGGCCGGGGTGACTTTGCCAAAGCGGGGCTTTGTTCAATTGCCTTTGGATCAGAGGCTCCTGGCGAAGGTGACTCTTCGGAATCCGGCCGCAACTGCAAAGGTGCTGGCTCGACCATCGGTTTCGGCGCGGTGTTCTTTATCTCAGCCTCGGCATTCTCCTCCTCCCCCTTTTTCTTCCTACTGGGTCTGGCGAACCCCTTCTTCAGCTCATCGACGACCTCCTTGAGGCTGGCCCGCTCGCCATTGCGCCTGAGGCTGTGGTAAATGGCGAGTGCCGCAGCGTAGATATCCACTCCGGTCAGCAGCAGGGAGTCCTTGACCCTGCCCAGCAGCCTCTCGAGCAGGAACTTGAGGCTGCGCAGCTGATCCCGGGCGATCAGGTCCCGGTCTATTTTCTCGAAGTCGATGCCCCGTGGGATCAGATCCAGGTTGGCGCGGCCGACCTCGATGATGTCGCGGGCGAGGGTCTCGTTCTTGAGCCCGAGCTTTGCCAGGTGTTTTCTGTCGGTGGGCGTCACGCTCTTGAGGGCGGAGAGCAGTTCCTCGGCAGAGAGCAGGAAGGAGACGATCTGCTCGAGATTGGCTTCGGGAAGGGTGAGATCGATGCGGTCGTTGTACATGGGAGCGCATCGTAACAGGCGCCGACGTCAAATCGTGACGTTGCGACGAGAAAAGTTGCGGAATCTGCTGCCCGCCCGGGGCGGTGAAGTGGTCGTCGGCAGGAGCCTGCTGCAGCGTGGGGGCGGTGTGCTGTGCGCCGGGGCCCTTCGGGGGCAAAGGCGCAGGAGAGCACGGTAGCTCCACACGAGAGCACCGCAGCGAGAGACCCGTAGGGGGTAGAATTCTACCCTCCCACCGCACTGCGGGAGCAGTGGGAGAGTGGGGTGGACTTGTAGTCCGCCCGGAGTGGACGTCGAGAGCATGACCAGCGCTCCCCACCTGCAGACAGAGTGGCGTGGGCTTCCAGCCTGCGCGAGGTGGACGCCGCCCCTGTCACACCCACTCAAGCCACCCAGCACTGCGAACCTGGAGAACACCGCTCCGGAGGCACACGCTCTCCTCCCATGCACGCGTGATGCATATTCACCTGCGAGGGAGGCCAGAGATCTCCCGTGCTGCTGGGAGCATCGCTGGCAGGCTGGAAGCCTACCCCTATCTCTGACGCCCCGCGCAGAACGAGAACTGCGTATTCACCAAAAGGAGGAGCCTGTAATTGCCCGTGCCTGTGAGAGTTGATCATAGCAGCGGCTTTCACTAACTCCGCTTGACTTCCGGAGGCGCTGAATTGAATCCTCCACACTCAACCCCATGTGCGGGTGGTGATTCGTCTGCGAGGACTGAAGGCCGCCTTCATGTCGCGGCTCATGTGAACTCCCCCTATGAAAAGCACTTTTTCATGCCTTTTGCTGGTTCTGTTGATGTTCTCTTCCTGCCGGGATGCTACCTCAGACCGAGCAGCATCAACTCCAGAAAAGGTTGCGTCAGAAAAGAAGGAGATCTCGCAAAGGAGTGATTCCTATACCGGCGCAGATCAGCCGCTCGTGAAAACGCTGACGCCAGAGTTGGCGGCTTCGGTCGTTCGTATTCGAGTATCCTCCGGTGGATTGCCTCCGCAAGATTTTACAGGAGCCTTGTTGCATCGCGATGAAGTCTCGAATCCTTGGCTCAAAACTGGCCACGCACGGATCATAGCGGCAATGCTGCCAGGATACACGGAAGCTCAGTTGACGGACCGGAGTAGTCGAGTGGTTGTGTTCCGTAACAAAGTTGATGAACACGGCCGACAGGTGGCAAAGAGTTTCTCTGGGCGTGTATTGCGATACGATCAGAGCAATGGTCTGACGCTACTTAGCTATACGGATGATTTTAACTACGAGTTGGATGCAGGGCTCCGAATCGAGCGGAAGACACCTCCTACCGCAAATTTGAGTATCCTGAGCACGGCGGCTCAACAGCCAAAGGCTGCGATACAACAAAAGGCGGGCGCATCGTCCTTTTTCGTGAAAATTGAGGCATACACGGCCCAAAGTAGCAGTAAAGGGTCCCTCAACGAGAACGTGCCAGATGGAAGCGAGGCTGACATTTCTCCTCTAGCCATTGCGACTCCGGACCGGGTGATAGGATTTGTTTCCGGAGCTCACCGCAACTCGGCGTCAATCACTCCCATCGGTGATTTTGATTTCTCTCCGCCTACCGTCTCCATCGAGCCTAAGGCTGTCGAGTTTCGCGGGAACCAGAAGTACGCAGATTCCGATGAGTCTATCGTCGCAGTCGCGATTTCGGTAGATATTCCGCCGCGGCAGCCAACGCCTTGGAACGTACAGGTGCTGATAAAGGAATCTCAGGCCGGATCACTCGCTGAAGTGACGCCTCCTGCGGCAGGCGGTTTCTATGAACCCATCGGAACTGAACGGCCCGCTTATAGCCCTGTGGCGAAAGAAGGGGCGGTGACACTGACCGCACAGCTACCGGCACCGGTCGCGGATGGTGAGGAAAAGCATTATCTTGTCCAGTTGATGTGGTGGAACTCGCAAAGTGGAGTTGCCTTGAGCACGTACGGCAAGCCGTTCAAAGTAACTCTCCGCAAACAGGGGGGCGGAGTTCATCCTACTGTCGAGGGTATCTCGGTGACTGGAGTGGCTGAGGAGAAGCCAAAGATTCCTGAGACGAAGTTCACGTTGGAAACGCCAGCTCGTAATATTCATCCGATCAGGGAAGGACGGGAAGTCCTCTTCGAATTGCAGGGAGCGCCATTCTGGAAGCGTTTCTCGCTGGAGAGGAAGGAGTGGCTGCCTCTGCCTGAAGGGGATCTCAGCAGTATGCGCATGACAGGAAACCGCGAAGCCTTGTTTGTGATTGATCGCAAGACTGGCGAGATCCGGAAATACGCTCTCGCCGATTTGACGCTCCAACACTCGGCGCAGCTTCCGGCAGGCAAGGATTATGTCGCTGTGCTGACCGGTTGCAATACTGCCCGAGGGCCGGTCCACGTGCTGCATACAACTGGCGCTCTTACGCTCTCTCCACAGGATCTCCGCCGCCGGAATATCGCATCGGAAAAGGATACTGTTTCCATGCGATCCGACCTGGCATTCGCGCACGGGGATTGGTTTTCGGTCTATGGCGATGGCATGAGCTTCGTCAGTCCGAAAGCTTTCTTCAACTACGAGGGAGATGTCGTCGGAATCGTGGACCGGAACTACTACCAGAGACCTTTCAGCTTTCCCGAAAACCACACTCCCGCCGGAATTTCCGCCGCATATTCGCGAAATGGTGAGTGGACCGGTTCCTCCACTCCCTATGTACGCGCAGAGGAGAGGGTGCAGGAAGTTAATACGGGCGTGAGATCTTCGCAAAGACGAACGGTTGTTGCGACAAGCGTGGCGGCTAACGCCCCTGTACTTTTTCAGTTAATCGCAGGTGATACATTTCAAGTTCCGCCGGTACCTGCACGACTGGCCTGTGTCCCGCTTTTTGATCCGTCACCCTTCGCCGAGATCGAGACTCCAGAGTTCGAAGGACTCGCTCCCAGCGATCGCAAGGAGTTCAATAGTTGCCGGTGGGCAGTGCTGGATCCGTACTCTTTCTCGCTGGGAACATTGGATCGGAATCGATTGAATTTTATCGTCCGCAAGCTGCCGATTCCAATAGTAGACCGGCAACCGATCCTTCTGAACTGGCCGGATACATCGGTCGTCCGTGGTGAAGAATTCCGGTTCGAGCCTTTGATTCTGGGAAACAATAAAGCGTTTACCGCCGAAATCACTGATAAACCTGGAGCTCTTACTGTGGACTCTTCGGCCGGTACTATCACTGGTCGGATCTCTTCAGAGGAGGTTGCGTCCCTTCAAGTGATGACGCTCAGGATTCCAGCAAAAGATGGAGATGGCGGATTAACGTACTCTATCCCGCTGCATGTAGTGGGTGTTCGTCCGCCGCTGGCGATAATGCCGCAGGCATCACCGTCAGAGGCGAATCAATTAGGGCAATGTTATGAGTCGATCCATACCAGCCGCACTGACATCAAGCCTCTGACATCCACGGTTCACGTCCCGCTGGAACCGATCAGAGACATCGTCGGACCTGTTGCTGGGCACCTTGCCTTGATTCTGGCATCCGATCGGGTGGAGTTCTATTCCCTACAGTCGAAGAGCGTCGCGGGTTCTATAGCGAAAGTGGCCACGGCATCCTATTACAGTGGGGCAAATGCGCTGTTTGAGTATGACTCTGCAAAAAGGAGCCTCACTCGTATCAGCGTTCCCGACGGCAGGCGGGAGCATTCTCTCAATCTTGCGCCCAACGTGAAGCTGCTGGGCATCGGTATTGGTATCGAGCGTACGAGTCCAGTGACGCTCGTGGTGGAAACAACAAAACCACCCAAGGCCGGTGACAACAGTTTCGGTCAGTCAACGACCGAGAGATTTGTACATGTACTGGATAGCAAAACCTTACA
>CBINJX010000424.1:0-5258 GCA_966251085.1 uncultured Verrucomicrobiales bacterium | reverse complement strand
CGCTGCATTCTTGGCGCTTCAATGGGGCCGCGCTCGGAGGAGCGCGGAAAGATGGTGACCCGAACGGGCCGAACACCGTGGCCTGCCTGGCTTCAATGGGGCCGCGCTCGGAGGAGCGCGGAAAGAGCCTCTCTGTATCTTACTGACTCGGAAGTGCAAAGAACGAGGTTTGCGAGCGGTGCCGCATTCGGGGGCAACATACCGCATCCAACCACAGTTGAAAACACGCTTCTCTGGCATATCCCGTTCATAATCAACCACCGCGAGCGGCTTCTGGACTTCGTACACTACCGAACCGCTCGCGGGCAAAATGTCAAAGAAGCCCGGTGGGTTCATCGATGCGGCAGTCGGCATCCGCTACGGAACGATGATACTCCATGCTCCCTTCAGGAACAACCCGGGCGCTGCCCGCTGGATCACAATCTCAGCGGCAACGGCAGCTGCGGTAAGCAGAAGGGGGCGCGTAAATCAATCGCCTATTCATACTTTCTGCTCGCCAATTGCGACCGCCGCAGTTAGGTCAGTGCGCTCGTGGCGGACGAATTGCAAGTGGTGCACGATCGCGAGCCGTTGACTGCGAGGATGGTCAACGAGTTCGTCTATTGTCCTCGCCTCTTCTATTACGAATTCGTCGAGGGGATCTTCGTGGCGAGTGCCGATACCCTCCGCGGCTCTTCCCAACACCGACGCGTGGACTCCGGTTCCGGAGCACTGCCCGGACTGCAATCCGCACCACGGAAAAAGAAAGAGACGGAAAACGGTTCCGCTTCAGATGTCCCGGGCAACTCGGATGACACACCGGAGACCATCCATTCCCGCTCCGTCCAGCTCGGCTCGGATCGACTCGGAGTCACGGCAAAACTCGACCTCGTCGAAGTTCAATCCGACAGCACCGGAAAAGCAGACAGCACCGCACCGGTCGAATACAAATCCGGACGTCCTCGCGAAACTGCCGATGGGATCGACATCTGGGACGCCGACCGAATCCAGCTCGGGCTACAGATGTGGCTTCTCCGGGAGAACGGATATCCCTGCGAGGAAGGCGTGCTTTATTACAAGGAGACGAAGCAACGGGTGCGCCTGCCGTGGAGCGAGGCGCTGGAGCGATGGGTGCAGGAGCAGGTCGAAGCCGCACGCCGATGCGCAGCCGGATCGCGTCCGCTGCCGCTGGTCGATTCCCCGAAATGCCCGCGCTGCTCGCTGGCACCCGTCTGCCTTCCAGACGAAACCAATTGGCTCCGAGAGCAGATGGGGGCAGGGGAGCCTCCGCCGGATTTTGGAAACGACGTCGTCCACACCGACACAAATGGCAGCGGCAACGGTCACAACCCCGCAGAGCCCGCTCCAAAACATCGTCCGCCTCCCCGGCCGCCGGGACGCATCCGGAGCGAGAAGAACGGCAATGGCGACGCCGCGATTTCCAAGGAAAAGCTCCCTCGCGGCAAGAATGGTTCAGGCGCAAACGGCGCAGGTGAACTCCGTCAGCTCATTGCCCAACGCGACGATCGACGTGCAGTCTATCTGAACACACCCGGAATGTATGTCGGCCTGCGCCAAGGCGTACTCACAGCCAAGGAAAAGGAAAAGGTTGTGCAGGAAATTCGCGTGCAGGATGTGAACCATCTGGCGCTCTTCGGAAACATCCAGCTTTCTACTCAAGCCATCCAGGGGCTCGCGGAGGAGGAGATCCCCGTTACCTACTTCTCCATGGGCGGGTTCTTCTACGCGATCATGCACGGGCATGGATTGAAGAACGTGGTCACCCGCATCGAGCAGTTCCGCGCGGCTGCTGATCCAGTGACCTGCCTGGCGCTGGCGAAGCGCATGGTTACGGGCAAGATCCGGAACCAGCGCACCATGCTGATGCGCAATCACGTGGAGCTGCCCGATGCCGTATCGCTCCGTCTCCAGCAGGCGCAGTCGGATGTCGAGCGGGCTGAGTCCCTCAGTTCACTTCTCGGAATCGAAGGAGCCGCTGCCGCACTTTACTTCGAGCACTTCGGCGGAATGGTCCGTCCGCGTCGCACCGGCTCCGATGCGCCCGCCGAGCATGCATCGAATACCGAGTGGTCCTTCGATTTCCACAAGCGGAACCGGCGTCCGCCGCGCGATCCGGTGAACGCGATGCTCTCCCTCGCGTACAGCCTGCTCGCAAAGGATCTCACCGTGGCGGCGTACTCGGTCGGATTCGATCCATACGTCGGATTCTATCATCAGCCCCGGCACGGACGCCCCGCGCTGGCGCTCGACCTCATGGAGGAATTCCGCGCCATCGTTGCCGATTCGGCCGTGCTCACCGCGATCAATAACGGCGCCATCACCACACGCGATTTCGTTCGAGCGGGGGACGCAGTGAACCTCTCCACCTCGGGACGAAAGACCTTCTTCGAGATCTACGAAAAGCGGGTCACTGACACCATTCAGCATCCCGTCTTCGAGTACAAAGTGAGCTACCGGCGAGCCTTTGAACTGCAGTGCCGGCTCCTCGCCCGCGCCCTCTCGGGAGAGGTTGCCCACTACGTGCCGTTCAAGACCCGGTAAGCCGCCGACGCGCTTCGGCGCAATTCCATCGTTCTCCCTCAGCGAAACTCCCCGGACATGCGGACGACCTACATTGTAAGCTACGATGTGCGCGACCCGAAGCGGCTGCGAAAAACGTTCAAGACCTGCAAGGCCTACGGCATCCATCTGCAGCTTTCCGTCTTCGAGTGCGACCTCAGCGCCGCTGACCGCGTGAAGCTCGAGACCGAGCTGAACGACATCATCAACAATTCTGAGGATCAGGTGCTCTTCATTGAGCTCGGCCCCACTGCCACACGCGGACAACGTGTCATCTCCGCCCTCGGCGTACCGTACTCAAAGATGGATGCCGCCTGTTACGTGGTATGAAGTGGGAAAGCGCAGAGGCTGATGCTGCAGCGCAGCGGGAGGATACGCGAGTGGTCCTGCTCGACGAGGACGCCGAGCAACAGTGGATGATGCGGAATCCCGGGCGGCAATGGCTTCGCTGTTCAACGAATGACCTGCGCGCCGCCGATGAGTGGCTGGAGCAGGCGCTCACCCGCGACGAAATCCGAGTCATCTGTGCCGAGTGGGCAGGACGGCAACTCGGACTCGACAGAGCAACGGCGCTCAATATCTCGCCTCCGCTTCACGGCCCATTCTCGAAGCGCCTGCTGGAAAATCACGAAAGCAACGCCCCTCAAACGCCACACCTCTGCACGGAAGTACTCGGGTGGACTCCACGGTTGATCACCGATCCGCTGGATCGCTGGACCGCCTTCGCAAGACTGCTCCCGGCCGAATCCCTCCCAGTCTGGCTCCTGAATGCCACGGAGAACTTCACGAAGGCACTCCATATTGGAGACCGGCTCGCCCTGGCAGGCCTTCCGATCGGACTCCGTGTCACTCGCGAGCAATGGTCCCATTTGATAGCAACCGATGCTTGGGACCGCTGCGCCACACGTTGGCGGCTCGCGCCTGTATTTCCCAACCCGGACGGAGCTCCACCGCAACGTACCTCTGATCGTACCGAGCAATACCTGAGGCAGCATCTTCCCTCTGCATTGCCGCTACTCGAACAGGCATGCGCGACAGCTCCGGGAGAACTTGGCTGTTCAGAAGCCGCCGAACGCGCCCGCAGTGCCGCGGAGGCACTGCTCCATGCAGTTCTCGAAGCACACCCCGGCACCCACGGCCGCTTCAAACTCAACGCACCGCTCGATTTTTCTTTCGGCACGCGACACGCAGAAGGCGATCTCACTGCGCCTGACGCACGCCTCGTAGTTGAGATCGATGGTTACTACCACTTCCGCGATCCCGAAGCCTACCGCCGCGACCGTCGCAAGGATGCACTGCTCCAGGAGCACGGCTGGTTCGTCATGCGGTTCCTGGCGGATGACGTGGTGAGTGATTTGGAAGGAGTGCTCCGGGGCATCGAGCGCACCCTCGCGCGTCGGGAGATTACCAAGGTTTCACAGCACATAACATGAATGAGCTAAGTATGATCGATGAACTGGTGCTTCTGTGCCTGATCGGCGGAAACGAGAAAGGACTCAGCACCAGTGATCTCGGAGCGGGAGTCAACACGCTGACCTCGGCGAAAAAGAATGCGCGAAAGCCGGACCTATCAGGAAATCTCTCACGGCTTCTGGAGCGTGGATTCGTAGAAGAGCTTCCACGTAGCAAGGGCCAGCGATCCTCACGTTGGCGATTGGCCTCAGCCGGAGATCAGGCTTTCCATTCCATTTTTAGCGGGATTGCCACCAATGGCCGCGCCTGGAAGCAAACTGCTGCCCGGAGCCTCATAGCGATGCGGAAGCTGGGGATCCCACCACAATTCGCGGCAGCGTGTGCAAAGGATAAGAGCCTGCTGACCGCATACTTCCTTGCGAAGGAGCTCGGCGTAAAGTTCGACATCGGAACGACCGCGCAAAGGCTCGCGGAAGAAATCGCAGCCCGGGCAGTTGGTGCCGCCAACAGCAAACCTGCGACGCTCTGGCGTCAGATCTTTGAGCGCGACACGAGCCAAGATTCGCAACCTTCTCCGGAGAGCAACCCTGCTGGCGCGGATTTCGCGGAGCAGGTCAAAGAAGCGGCGAGGCACGCAAAGGATGGCTGGTTCGGTCCGCGAAAGCTCTTCATCCACCGGGCCTGGAGCGCGTGGCAGGACAGCACCGGGCAGACGCTCGATCTCCCCGTGTTCAAGTCCCGGCTTCTCAGCGGTCTCCGTACCGGGCAACTCGGGCTCACGAGGGCTGATTTCACAGTGGAGTTGGATCCCTCCGATCTTCGCGAATCCGAGATCCGGGATGGAGACGAGACATTTCATTTTCTCACAAGCGAGCGGGAGGACCGGCAATGAATAGCACTGTCGATGCCGCATGGAAGGAAGCGCGGCTCGCTGCATTTCGTTCAGCGCTGGGCGAAAGCGTCTTCGGCTCCATTGCCGGACACGAAAGCGTCTGGGCGAATGATCCCTATGATGAGGAGAGCATCCACGCGGAGGCTCGTGAAGAATTCTCTCATCTGCTCGAGGTTGCTTCCGATCGTGAAAGGAAACTGGAGCGCGGCCGCATCCTGCTTCTGCTCGGCGATGCCGGTTCCGGCAAAACACACCTGATGGGAGCGCTCCGGCGCGAGGTGGAGAGGCGAGGCGCAGGATACTTTGCGTATGCCCAGATGAGCACGGGAATGCCGGACCTGCGCCAGTATCTGCTGCGGAACGTGGTCAACTGTCTGCAGCGTCCCGGCACCTT
>CBINJX010000423.1:0-5292 GCA_966251085.1 uncultured Verrucomicrobiales bacterium | reverse complement strand
AAGGTGCTGTTTGCAAAGAACTCGAGCCGCCCATTCCCCAGAAGATCGATGTATTTTGCCGATGTGAGACCACCTGCATGATCGACGCGCACATTTGCCCCGCTCTCAATAGTTAGCTTACCAGTGAAGGTATTCGCCGCATTGAGAAAAACGTAGCCCTGCGAGGAACCCGCATCCGCGCCGACATGGACGCGCACGTTACCATCACCACTGATCACACTGTTGATCCGTGGGTTGAGGGCGCTCATGGCAATGATGCTCAGAGTCTTTCCCTTTGCGATTGAGATCCCATTCGCAGCACTGCCGAGCACGATCTCGCGACCAGACCTGCTATGGTTCGCAAATTCGATCTGTGCGGATTCGTTTACCGCGATCGCGTTATCGAAGGTCGCATTGCCGGTGTTCGACTCGATCAGATTGAACTGCACAACGGAGTTCACGCCATTCAGTTCAATCTTTGCCGCGCCAAGCGGATTGTTGCCACTATTGGTCCGCTGAGCGACGAGACGTCCATCCTCAACTTTGATCGTAGTGCCGTCCGCATCAGCTACATCCACAGTGCTGTCCAGGATCAGGTTGCCACTGCCCGTCTTGGAGATCACTACATTGCCATTTGCTCCGTCCGAAAGCGTTCCCAGAGCCACATCGGAATGAGTCTCGAAGGTGTAGGTCCCATTCGCGCCAAAGACTGTGTTACTGAACCGCGTAAGCCCGTCCAGCGAGGTAGTCGAGCCTGTCGTCAGCTTCGCCCCCGGAACGTTCGCGGTCAGACGGCCAAGGTTCACGCCATAAGTATTGGTGGCACGAATCGTGGAGCTGGCACCGAGGGTGACATTATTGCCGAGATCGGTCATCGGCTGTGCAGCGGAGAGCTCCGACAGCGGAATGACGTTTCCATCAAAGTCCCTGAAGAGCTGAACGCCCGAACCGCCACCACCCTCGTAGTAGCTGAGGTAGATATCGTGAGTCCCTGTCGTCAGCGAAATGGTGTTACTTGAGAGGCTATTTCCCTGGAAATTGTTGCGATTGAGGGCGAGTTGGCCGTCAATGAAGACCATAAGACCGTCATCGCTACGGCCAAGGAAAGTGTAGTCGCCATCCGCAGGGATAGTGATCTGTCCCTTCCAGGTGGCCATGATATTGTCGGCCTGAGTGATCCCCACACCGGCGAAAGCCGCATTGTTCCCGAAGCCATTCGCGAAATCGACATTCGTTATCGCATTCGAGAAGCCGTCGTTCACCCCGCCCCCCCCGATCGTCTCGGGAGTGGAGGTATTAAACAGCGCGGTAATGCCCGAGAGCGACGCCATCTCCACACGAGCGTTGCGCTGGACCTGCTGATCGTAGAACTGAGCTGTCAGCCCCCCTGTACCATCATCGTATGCGTTTCCAGCGAAGACGACCTCGCCGCCATTGAGAACGATCGGAGCTCCACCCAGCGCACTTGTTCCACTTGCTCCTGGTGCAGCAGGGCGAACCCCGCCGAAGGCCGCTTCCACACGAGCGCCAGCGTCAATTGTTACAGCCCCGGAAATCTGGTTCGGTGTTGCCAGCGAGGTATTGGTGAGGCTCAGGGTACCTCCAGATACCTTGATGGGACCGGCAACAGAAACGTTGCCGGTAAACGCGGCTTTGCCTGCTCCATTCTTCTCGATACCACCAGCGACGGTCCCGGTAATGGAGTTTGCGAACGAGTAGTCGTTGCCCGCGGAATTGGTAATGACGATCCGCTGCGGCGCCACGGCTCCGCCAGTGATCGTCTTGTTCGCGCCGGTGTCGTCAAAGGTGACGCGCTGGCCGTTGGCAAATGAACCACTGCTCCAGTTGGCAGCCGTGGTGGTATCCCACGTGCCGTTCGTCGTGCCGGTCCAGGTGTTCAGTGCGCCGAAGTTTTCGACGAGAAAGTCCACGGACGTGTTTGCCGTATTGTTTACCAGCAGCGAGTAGAAGTTGCCCGTCGGCGCAGTGCCGAGAACGATGTCGCTGAAACGGGAACCTGGCAGAGCGTCGCCGCTGTAGTCGATCAACGGATACGTGCCAGCTGCAACGGTTCCGCCGGATGCCAGGTTGAGTGTCGTCGGACCGTTAATCGTCAGAGCGTCGTTCAACGTGAGCAGCGGGGTCGCCGGCGCCGTTGAAGGAACCGTGAGATTTACACTGCTGCCGCCGTTCAGTGTCAGCACACTAGCGATGGTACCGCTCGGAGTCAGGCTGGCTCCCGAGTTGACTGTGACCATGTCATTCGCTCCGGCGCTGAGTACAGCCTCTCCCGCATTCACGACCAGTGGTGCACCGACAGCCTGCGAGAAGGTCAGCGCACCAGCCCCGGCCTTGACGACCGTAGCGATTCCCAGAGTCTGAATGGACTTTATATAGTTCCCGGTGGTCGCCTGATTAAAGACGACCGTTGCCGAATCCCCCAGGAGGATATCCGCATTCATGGACGCGGAATTTCCAATCACTGCGCCGGTAAAGATCTCAATCGCGCCGCCAATATCGTTCGAACCGGTCAGTTCCAGGGCACCGCGGCCGGTCTTAGTGAATCCCGACGGCGCAGTGATCTTGCTGGAGATCTCCACGTTCGCAGCACTCCCTGCATTTGTCAGCTCGGTGCTGATCGTTCCTCTTCCCTCAAAAGTGACGTCACCGGTCTGTTTGACCGTGTTTCCAGTGGAGCTGCCAAACTTGATCGTTCCAGAATCTCCCACTGTCACAGTGCCGCTGCTCACCAGATTGAGCCCCGCAGCTTCGATCCCCCCTGCGGAGGAGATGGGAACGGTAAGTTTGTTGGAGATGCTACCTTCGAGCGTCGCATTACTGAAGACACTCGCCGGAATGAGGGTCGCAACATCGTATCCGTCTTTCGGGAATGGGTTCTGCAGAGGGATTGGCTGATCGGGCCCTTCGTAAGCCAGGACCACACCGGCGCCACCGGTACCCTGAGCCAGCCTGACGGTGATGGAGTGCTGCCCCGGAGTCAGAGTGACCGTACCACTGCGGCTTCCACCGCCCGGGAAATCGTGACCGCCCTCGTTGGAAATAACCTGGACGCCATCGATGAACACCGCCGAACCGTCATCACTGCTACTGACAAAGGTGTACTGACCGCCGGTCGTGATGTTGATCAAACCGTTCCAGAGCGCGGCGAAGTTCTCGACGTTGCCTCCATTTACCGTACCGATGTTGCTCGGGACGCCCTCGCTGGAGCCACGGTTCGCAGTAGAATACAGGGAACGGAGATGCAGATCATCATCGATCCGGATCGCGTCCGGCGATGTGTAAACGACGTTATTCGTGTTGTTTGAGTGGACGGCGTTGCCCTGATTATAATACTGGCCGACAAGGCCAGCGCTCTGCCCGGGAATCGCATCTGAGCCGATATTAGGCGTGATCCGGAGGATGCCGCCGTTGATGAACCCGGTGAACTCCACGTCATTGTTACCGAACGTGGTTGCACCACCGGCTACGCCGACAGCACCAGCCAGAACTGCATTTTCGCTAATCGCGTACTTGCCGGTAAATCCGGTGCTATTGCCCACGGTTAAAGTCTGCAGGCTTCCTGACGAGGAGTTGATGGTCAGAGTCCCGGCCCCTGTGAGCGGCCCTGTGATCTTACCGCTGTACCCGGTCGTGTTGTAGAAATTCTTCAGCTCGACATTCGAGTCCGCCTGCACAACCACCGGCCCTGTGTAGGAGCTGGTATGGTTATTATTAAAGGAGAGCGTGCCGCCATTCAGGATGACCTTCTGAGGAACGGAATTGCTCGTGGAAATTATGCCTCCCGTGAAGCCGTCACCATTCACGGTGATCGTCTGGTCGGGATTACTGCCATCACCCAGTGCCAGCGGATTCTGGATCTCGAGGGTCGAGCTGTTGATCACCACATTGCCTGTGAACCCGCTGTTATTACCACGGATATCGAGCGCGTAATTCGTTCCACCACCCGTGCGCACCAGTGTTCCGGAACCGGTCAACTGACCGTCGTTGATCAGTCGAATGATCGCGCTACTGTCGATGGTTCCACCGCCGGTGCCGATATCGATCACACGTCCGGCATTCCATTCACCCCCACCCTGATAACTCAAGGTGCTGCCATTCGACAGGTTCACCAGATTGGTCGTTCCCAGCTGGTTGTTGTTGTTGAATTTGAGGGTGCCGCCCGTGACGTTTACAGCACCGGAGAAGTTATTGGCGCCACCGGTCAGCGCCAGGATTCCAGCTCCGGCCTTCGTGAGACCTCCCGTGCCGGCGATTTCAGCGCCGATGGAGGCCGTGTGCCCGGCAGTGGTAACCGTGACCACGGGCGCAGCGCCACCGAGGGTAAGGATGTTGAGCGGATCGCCCCCATTGTCGATCGAATAGAAGTCCTGATCGAAGGTCAGACCGCCGACCGTGACCGGTGAGCCTAGCGAGACAAAATCACCGATAGAACCGCCGAAGACGGCTGTATCGAGCGCTGCATTGTCCCACGCCACGTGGGCTGTACCGTTATACCAAAAGGGATTTGTCGTGTTCCAGATTCCCGCACCACCGGTGACGGGAGTGCTACCTGCCGGATTCCATTCGAGCGAGGCGCCCGAAGCGGAGCTGGCCATCGCCAGCGCTGCGCACATTGCCGCAGCGGAGGAGAATCGGGAAAGGGAGAACGCGAGGGGACGACGCGTGGACGCGATAGGCATACGCATAGAGGGGGGACTTGGTTCTAGAGAGTGGGGGAAATGCTTGCCATTAGATACCGCAAGCGGTCCGGACCTTAGGAATTCATATCGCCAAGTCAACTATCTTACAATCTCACCTATATCGCCTAACTCGGCACTCCATTCCCGCAGCACACCCACCATACATCGCATTACATCCCAGTAATCATCAACCACTTACAGCGAACTTATCTGCCAGCGAATCATTACACATATGTAATTCCGCAACCTCCACTTTACCCGATCCATCAATCACGCTTGCATTACATATTGGCAATCATACAGCGCTTCCTTACCCCGAAAATTTCTTCTGAACGTGCAAATTGCCGAGAGAAGATGCCAGGCGGGCTCCCGGACGGGGAAAGCCTCCGCGGGAAGTTGAAGATTGGGAGCACCCGACGAGCGGGGTACGTGAAGAACGCCTCGGCTTAGCGATCGACATCCTTCTCAAAGCGCTCACGGTATGAGGTCCGAGCCGCAAGCGACGCTGGGTAGAGCTTATTCACAATCGGCGATGACGCTCTGAGTGATAACGACAGCACTTGGAGCGATATCGATATGGCTCCGAGTGTCGTCCACGACACTTTTTCTTATT
>CBINJX010000422.1:0-5294 GCA_966251085.1 uncultured Verrucomicrobiales bacterium | reverse complement strand
CTCGCACTTGAGGGCAATCGTGGCGTCGATGCCGGCGGTGATTCGGTTGAGTTTGACGAGCGGCGTGCGGCCGACTGTCTCGACGATGTTGTTGTAGATTTTACCCATGAGAGAGTGCGGTGTTGTAAAACAGAGCAGTGGAGGAGTTGCGGTTTTACACAGCGTGTCGGCTGAGCGGCAAGGGTGGAGATTTGTTCGGACACGGGATTACAGGCAACCAGTACTCCCTCGGAGATTCGAATCCCGGATGCTAGCTCTCCACACCCTTCAGTTTTAAACACCGTTATGGCCGACCTGCTAACCTCTCAGGACATTCAGGACTGGATGAAGAAGCTGCCTGAATGGGAACTCGAAGATCAGCACATTGAGCGTCTGTTCGAGTTCGATGATTTCACCCAGGCGATCGACTTCGTAAACAGCATCGCCGATATCGCGGAAAATGAAGATCACCATCCGGATATGGATATCCGCTACAACAAGGTGAAAGTGCTCCTCTCCACACACGCCGAGGGAGGCCTCACCGCGCGGGATTTCGAGGTCGCGCGGAAGGTTGATAATCTCTACGGAGATTAGTCAGCCCCGCTACATTCATGATGGAGGTATAAAGGCGGCTCCGTCCCGGAAGGGACAGGCCGCCTTTTCGTAGTTGATTGTTGAGAGTATCGAGTTGAGAGCCGCGCACCGACGGATCGGAGCGGATGCAAGCAGAGGAGTCTGAACTGATTACTCTCTTCCCATATTTACGCGACCCGCTCGTTTGGTGCTCTCAACCCGAAAATTCCGACTATTCCCTTCCAGAACTACTTCACAAAGTTCTGCACCTTCAGCCAATACAGCAGATCGTTCGTCCAAGGATGTTTGGGGCCACCCTGACGCCCTCCACCCAAACCGAGCCCGTGAGCGCCTTTCTGGTAGATATGCAGATCAAATGGCACGCCGGCCTTCTGCAGAGCGCTGGCAAAATCGAGTGCGTTTTCGACGTTCACTACTTTGTCCTCCCATGTGTGCCAGATGAAGCAGGGCGGAGTTTGTGCGGTTACCTGCTTTTCGTTTGAAAGCGATTCCACCAGTTCCGGTGACGGATTCTCACCGAGAAGGTTCTTCTTCGATCCGGCATGGGTGTGCTCGCCCATGCTGATCACCGGATAGCAGAGAATACCGAGATCCGGCCGTGAGCTGTGGCGCTCGATTGGATCCGTGGCGTTTGCGTCGCCAGCATCAAAATGCGTGACCAGTGTCGAGGCCAGGTGCCCACCCGCGCTGGAGCCAATGATGCCGACACGCTTTGGATCGATCTTCCATTCCGCAGCTTTCTCTCGAGTGAGTCGGACTGCCCGCGCGGCATCGTTCAGCATGGCGGGATGACGGTAGCCTTTACTGCCGAGGCGATATTTCAACACGATTCCGGCAATGCCGTTCTCGGCGAGCCACTCGGCGTATCCCGCGCCTTCATGGGAAGCGAGGCCACCGTATCCACCGCCGGGGAAGATCACGATGGCAGCACCGGTCGCTTTCTCAGCGTCGGGCAGATAGGCGGTCAGGGTGGGACGATCGTGATCGGCCGTGCCGAGGGCACCTGGTGCACCGTCCGGCCAGAGCAGGATCGGATCGAGCGGTGCCGCATGAAGAGACGCGGCCGTGAGGAAGGCAACGATAACAGGTAGGATGCGCATGGGAGAAAGGTGCGTTGTGAGGTTATATGGTGCTACTTTGTTTCCGTGGCCGGAGCGTACACCCGGATATTGGTGATCTTGCCAGTGTCGTCGAATGAACCAAACCCGATCTCACCCGGACCGAAGGTCTTATCTTCCGCGACCATGATCGGTTCCTTCATGTTCTCGAAGAACACCCGGACAGTCCCATCGCTCGCCTTGCGTTCGATCCGTACCTTGCGCCAGACGTTCAGTCCCCAATCCACACCCTTTGTCGTGGACTTCGCAAATTTCACGCGCGGCGCGTTGTTCACGATGAAGCAATTGTGCGCGTGATCGTCGGCTGCCGTCGCAATGTGGGTGTAGTAAAACTGAGAGGGGGACTGATAACCGTACACGAAGATCATGTCCCGGTGTCCGTATTCGCGGCCGGTCTGCTGGCATTCGGCCTCAATGATCACGTCACCGAACTTCTTTCCGGCGAGGCGCGCGATGTTTACCGGCGAGCGGAATGGCGGCTTGTACTTGCTCTGTTTTGTTAGCTCGAGCGCGCTCTTCCCGTCGGCGCTGGTGATCTTCCAGGCTTCCGGATCGGTGAACGTGAAATCCTTGATCGAGTCCGGATTCGAGAAATCCTGGCTGTAGGCGAGTTTGTAATCGGCTGGGATGCCGGCAGGCAGTTCATCGGCGGCAAAAGATGAAGCGCCAAGGATAACGACGAGAGCGGTTGTAATGCGGGGGAGGGGGATAGGCATGGGATGAAGTGAAGAGAGAAAGAGCTGGGGAGTTTTGCCTCCGTGCGAGGTAATCGCCGGGCGTGTCATTCCGTTGCACAAAAAAGGCGCAAAGGCCGAAACCTTTGCGCCTTTTGAAAGGACGAAAACTACACCTTCTCCGGCACGATGAACGGTGCGCGGTACTCGCGGGTCAGCAGTTTGTCGGCTTCCGCATTGCCGATGAACTTCTCGGTTTTCGGATCCATCTTCAGGATTTCGCCGAGCGTGAGCTGATCGACCTTCACGTCCACGTTGTTCTTCGCAAGGTGCTCGACCATGCGGTTGATCGAGTCGAGCGCTTCCTTGTTGCCTTTCACCTTCTCACGGATCGCGTTCGGATCTGCCTTTTTCCCGAGGAGGTAGGAGATGTTGCCCGTGTGGCAGAGAGCGCTGGAGAGATGGCCTTCCAGAATCTCCGCATGGAGATCGCTCGGTTTCCGGCTGCGAACAGCGGTGATGAAGTTCGCATAGTGATTCTCCATCTTTCCATCTTCTGGCGCACCGGGATCGGCCTGATCCTTCGGTGCCTTGAAGTTGCCCCAGCGCTTGATCATCTTGCCGCTGTTGTCGAATGCGGCGGCGCCGGTGTAGCTCGGAACAAGGATGTGACCGTTCTCGTACTGGATGATCACGCCGATTCCGGAACCACGATAGTTATCCATGTTCTTCGATGTGGCGCTTGCCGGGAGACCTTGCACTTCGAAGTAGAGCGGTGCCTTTGCGTACTCGTGCACGATGACCTGCGTATTCGGCGTTTCACCGTCATCCTCGTATCCGAGGCGGCCACCTACACTGTAAACTGTCGGGGAAAGAGCATCTTCACCGATGAACCACCGGGCGATATCCATCTGATGGATGCCCTGATTGCCGAGGTCGCCATTGCCGGTATTCCATACCCAGTGCCAATCGTAGTGGAGGTTCTTGCGGGTGAGGGGAACCTTTGCCGCCGGACCGCACCAGAGATCATAGTCGATCCCTTCCGGAATTGGCTGCGGGCCATCCACGTTGCCGATGCTGGCGCGGCGCTTGTAGCAAGTGCCGCGAGCCCACAGGAGCTTGCCGAGGTTGCCTTCGCCGGCCCACTTCACGGCCTGATGCAGTCCGATGGAAGAGCGGCTCTGGGTTCCGGTCTGGATGATCTTGTTATACTTGCGAGCAGCTTCGACGAGCTGACGGCCTTCCCAGACGTTATGGGAGACCGGCTTCTCCACGTACACATCCTTGCCGGCTTGCGCGGCCCAGATGCCAGCGAGAGAATGCCAGTGGTTCGGCGTGGCGATCATCACCGCGTCCACATTCTTGTCATCGAGCAGCTTCCGGAGGTCCAGATAAGTCTGGATATCCTTCTGGCCTTTGCCTTCGAAGTGAGACTTGCCCTTGGCGAGCACGCTCTCGTCGCAGTCACAGAGCGCTGTGAGGCGAACTCCCTTTACTCCGAGGAGCCCCTGGAGATTCGCCATGCCGCGTCCCTTGAAACCGATGCCAGCAATGCGGATGTCAGAGTTGGAACCTTGGGCTTGAGCGTAGATGCGCGCCGGCAAGGAAAGCGCTGCCGTGGCAGCGAGAGTTTGTTTGATGAACGTTCGACGGGAGGATGACATAGCTTGATTCGTGATAGTTGCGGACTGAGTAGGGGAAAGCCGGGAGAAGGTCGCCGGTGATCCTGGTTTATTTAGCAGCGAACTCTGAGAAACGCTCATTGATCTGAGCCTGGTCAGCTTCGCCTTCGTGGAGGTAAAAGCGGTATTTGAAAGTCACACTCTCGCCTGCGGCCAGCTTGAAGTCGCCTGAGCCTTTCGGCTGAGACTTGTCCATTTCATGCGCCGCAAAAGGATTTGCGGCGAAGAGACCGTAATCACGGACATGCCAGCGGGTGGGGTGACGCGGATTCTTCGGGTGATCCATCATGGTCACGCCGACCGTCTTCCCTTCCACCGGTCCCCAATAGGCCACCCACTTCGCACGCTTGCCCCATGTTTCACCATCCTTCGTGCCTTCGCTGTTGAGGATGTGCCCCTCACCAGTTTTGCCTTTTGGTTGCTTGAGCCGCATCGACTCCGCGATGCGCATCGCCATGGTACCTTCCTTGGTCTCGCCGAGTACTACGTCTTTCTCGCCCGCCTTCAGCGTTACTTCGATATCAAAGAGACGCTCGTTCTCAGGGCGATCATAGACGCGCAGGGTTTGCACGCTTGTGAGTGGCACTGACCCATCCGGCGCTTCCCACTTGAGCTGCGCGCTGACCACTCCTTCTTTCTCACCGCCCTTCGCCTCGAGCAGCTTTTCATGGACGATCTTTCCGATCGGGTGCTTCGGCTTGCGGTTGCCGAAACTCGCTGTCTCGCTCCAGAAATCGACCCCATTCACCGCGCCGTGGGCGTACCAGAGCGAACGCTGGTGAATGTGATCGCGCTGCTCGTCCGGCACTTCAGCCATCGGCCAGTTGCGCGTCATCTTCAGTCCGCTCGGACCGATGACTGGATAGTAATACACATGCGACGCACCGGTATGGACATACTCGGTGAAGAGTTTGCCGTCGATTTCGACGCGGACTTTTCCGTCCTGCTCTTTGACATCGACCGCTCCAAAAGCGGCGGTACCGAGAATAGTGAAGACGAGACCGGGGAGAGTGAGCTTTGGGGACAACACGAGAGGGAAACTAGAAGGGGTTTTCTGACGGGGTCAACGTTTTGAAACCATTCTGTATGGTCGTTGTTGGTGAAAATAGCCGTTTTCATGGTTTCACGCGTAAACCGGGCAACGCGGTGTGGTGGCTCTCATCCCGTCCTGCCGAAGGGGGTGCGCCCCACTGTAAGCGACACGCCAGGCGGCGTCTTGACACATCGTTTGGGCAGCCCTGACCGAG
>CBINJX010000421.1:0-5295 GCA_966251085.1 uncultured Verrucomicrobiales bacterium | reverse complement strand
TGTCTGCGAGACGGAGGTGGAAGGTCTGACGGTGTTGACGGCGGGCAGCACTGCGCCGAATCCATCCGAATTGCTCTCAAGCGAGGATTTTCCCGCGCTGATCGAGGAAGCGCTGCGTCACTATGATCGAGTGATCATCGACACGGCCCCGGTCAATGTGGTCAGCGATACGCTGATGATTGCCCCGCATGTGCAAACGGTGTGTCTCGTGGTTCGTGCCGCTTCGACAGCCAAAGTGGCAATTCAGCGCGCCTGCAAGGCGCTGTCGGACATCCACTGTAAACCCGCAGGTATCGTCATGAACCGTCTCCCCGAGAGCGCCGGGGTAGGATATTATTACTACTACTCGGCCGGTGAATACGGGAACGATGGCGTATATGGTACCCGCGCTTCAGCGTAGCCTCAAATCATTATCGAGTAATCCTGTATAGAGCTCTGTCCTGAGTTCAGGCGAGGGACGTGCCGCCTCTGAACTTTGGTTGAGCCCTCCAACCACATCCCAACAGCGCTGCGACGGAAATTTGAATCGACGCGATCTGTAGCGGGAAATCGAATGCTGCATGGATTGCCACTCCGGTGAGGCTCAGGAGCACCGCTGCGTCGAATAATCCGGGCACCGTGCCAGATTGCGAACGCGCACCTCTGTCCGCTGAAACAAGGAACGACGCGACGCGGACAACCCCGCCGAAAAAGATCCCGGCCCAGATCACCCCTCCAAGCACACCCCATTCGACCAGCATCTGCAGGTAATCGCAATGGGCATAACGCCAGGTGCCTGCGAGGGTGCTCCCGTAGGAGTGGGAAAAGAACGGAAAAACAATTGAGAAGGTACCGGGGCCAAACCCGAACAACGGCCGATCCTTCACCATTTCAACGCACGCCTGCGCCATCCACACGCGTCCAGCCTGGGTGCTCTGATCGCTGAAAAGCTGTTCCCAACGGCGGAAGCCGCCCTCATGCCCTATCAGTGTAATTAATGCGACCCCTGCCACTACAGCCGTGGTGAGTGGCACGATCCACCAACGCCCGCCAGGAAGATGCTGTGAACGGTTGTGCCGGCGAGTAGCCAGAACGAGCAGAATTGCCGTCAAAAGAAGTATCACTGCCACCAGATGCCCACCCTTGGAAACATTCACACCAACCCCGGCGAGAACGACGATTGTCCCTGGGAGCCAAATGGCGCGGGCGAAGAATGCTTCCTTCGTTCGAAATGCTTCGATCGCGAGGGTCGCACAGATTGGCCATGTCAGATTGAGGTAGGCGGCTGCGTTCGCATGGTACCGGTAAGTTGCGAAACTGTTGGCGCCGAAGAGCCCCGGCTCCCATATGAAGATTGGCGTGCCGGTGATTTTCTGCGCGAGGCCAAACAGCGCAATGGTAACACCGGTTCCAGCGATGGCGATGAGCAAACGCCGACGCCATTCCGGCCGGTGCGCAAGGTAGCTACTGACCATTACAGCCAGAAGTAGCGCAGAAATCCGGGCCATGCTCATCTCGCTCGTCTGTTGGTCGACAGTGCCGGGCCAGTTTGCAGCCGTCCCCGAAACAGGAATCAGCCGCAAGAGATAAGGGTCAAAGTACGAGTGTGCGTTGCTCGTGATGCCCCATCCCCACACTCCCGCGAGTCCGGCAAGGAAGACCAGTGATGGAGAGATTCCCCACGCCGCTCTCCTTGTGCCTAGGTATGCCTGCCCGATTGTACCCCCGAACCACAGCGCGGCGGCCGTGTACAGAGCAAACTCCATAACAGTGATGGTCCAGTCGCGCGTTCCACCGAAGAGCCACGGAGTCGCAATCAGCACAGCAAGGAAGAGCCACCGCGCCGCCTTGGCAAAACTGCGGCTGACAAGGACAACGAAGTTTTGCATGCGACAGTTGACGGGCTTTTCCAGCATCCAGATAAATCCGTCTGCCTCGACGGGATTTCAATGCGGGACTGAGAAATGTGTCCATCAGTGGGACTCAAGTAATCGGCCCAGGCGACGACGTTCACGCCAGACGAGAATTCCGACGAGCAGCCCGGCGTTGACCATGGTCGAGGGTTCCGGAACGACGGGCAGCGTTTCGCCTCCATCGAGAATCATCGTGGAGCCGAGCGGGGTAAGGCCATTGTCGCTGTAGAACCGGAGTTGCGGGAGCTGATCGGCGCGCAGACCGGAGGCGTCGTTGCCGAAGTACAGGAGGTCTTTGCCCGGAGTGTAGTTCCAGATCTGCAGTCCGCCGGTCCAGACACTGGAGCTGCTGTCGGCAAAACGGAGGACCGATTGGAGCAGTCCGTCGGGGGTGAGGCCGAGATCGAGGATGGACTCGGTGTGAAGCAAGGTGAGCGCGCCGAGTGTTTCCGAGCGGCCGTTGGTGTTGAAGATGCCGCCATCGAGGACGAGTTCGGCGTTGTCGTTGATGCGGTCAGTCACCTGCGGGTCTCCTGCGAGGAGGAGCGTGCCCCGGTCGGTGGCGACGAGGGAGGTGCCGTTGCTGTCCGGGGTGAGTTTACTGTTCACGAGGATCTTTCCAGTGCCGCCCAGAGCATTTGCACCGCCCGCCTTCGTGCTGTCCTCGGAGCCGAGCTGGAGGGTTCCGGATTGCACGATGGTGTTTCCGGTAAACGTGTTGTTGCCGGTGAGCTGCAAGGTGCCCGGACCGGTTTTCATCAGGTCGCTGGTCGCCTCGCCCGAGATCGTGCCGCTGAACCGGACGGCATCGGTGGTGATGCCAGGGGTGGGATTTTTTAACACACGGATCTCGCGGGCGTTGTAAACGCCGGCTTCGGAGGCTCCGTCGAGATCGATCGGGTTCAGCATGGTGATGCGCCGGTCGGCCTTGGTGGAGCCGAAGGTAAGGGCATTCCCAGTACGGACGAAACCGCCTTCGTTCCAGGTGAGGGTGGAAGGCGTTG
Organism: uncultured Verrucomicrobiales bacterium; assembly: GCA_966251085.1. Lineage (GTDB taxonomy): Bacteria > Verrucomicrobiota > Verrucomicrobiia > Chthoniobacterales > Chthoniobacteraceae > CBINJX01. Next base: position 2,399 of record CBINJX010000421.1, on the reverse strand, counting down.
CCGCGCCTCCGATGTTGACCGTGGCATCGGAGCCAAACGCGGAGAATCCGCCGTCACCGCGATCGTTGTCGTTGGTTGCCCAGTTCACCATTCCTGCGCCGGTGCCGAGAGCAAACTGAAAATCGGCGGCCGTGGCAGTGTCGCTGCCTCTGCCGTTCGCGATTTCCAGCACACCTCCGCGGAACGCAACGGAGGTGGTGCCGTTGGTCGGGAGGGAGGCATTGGAGGAGCCGAGCGTAGCGCGCAGGGTGCCCTGGTTGAGGACGAAGGAGGTGTAGTTGGTGGAGCTATTTAGCGTTCCCGTGTTGTCACCCGTAAGATCAAGGAGTCCTTGCCCGAACTTTACGATGTCCTGTCCGGGAGACATGAGCTTGGCGCTGATGGTGAGGGTGGTGCCGGGCTCGGCGACACCGATGTAACGGGGAGCCGTGCTGGTGAGTCCACCGCCGCCGGTGGAGGAGATCGTGTAATCGTGATTGCCGGCGAGGAGGAGTCCGGTGGTTTGGATGTTGGCGACGGCGGTGAGGTTGAGGGATTGGCCTGCTTGGGCGGGCTTCAGGCTTATTCCTTTTGCGGCGAAGTCGGCTGTGCCGCTGTGCTCGAAGTTATCGGTGATTTGGTAGTACTTTGCGGCGTCGCCGGCGCCGGTGGGGGACTCATAGGTGGCTGCGGATACGCCGTATGTGCTATTGATGTATTGGGCGTAATCGCTGCCGTTTACGGTAATCCAAGGGTCGAGCAGTGAGGTGGCGGAGTTGCCGAGAGTGATCCGGGGATTTCCTCCCACCGCGCCCAGTGTGCCGCCCTCGGCTCGGAAATCGATTGTGCTGCGGCTGCTGGCAGCTTTGCTCCAAGAGGTGAGGTGGAGGTGAGTTTCGTCACTGGCACCTTTGTGGATCACCGCAATTGTGTTCGCACCGGAATGAAACGTAGTGGCACCAACCGTCTGGGTTGCTTTCGCGGAACTGCCTACCAGAATCAGGGAACCGCTTGAGGATGAGATGTCAGGCGTTGTTTGACCGCCCTGATTGTTCTTGATTCGCCCACTTCCCACGCTGCCTGTCGAGTTGTCGAAGACCAATGTGCCACCATATAGGTATAGACCCGATGGGTTTATTGAGCCTGTAGCGCTCTGTGATGTTCCGCTCAGAGGGTTTAATCGGCCAGTCAAAGTTAACGCCGCACCAGAGTTGATCGTGAGTCGTCCCGTGATCCCGAGTGAGTCCCCGTTCAACGTCTGCATTGATGCGCTAATTCCGCCGGGGAGTTGAACGGTGTTGCTGCCCATCCCGCTTAGCGTGAGCCCGCCAGCAGTGATTTTGCCCGAGAAGACCGCTCCCGGATTAAAATGCGTAACAGCCGTGCCGGGCGACAATGGATTTGCCGGACCGAGCGATTGAAGGTGCAATGTGCGGTTCACATTCACCGTGCCAGTTCCGGTGAGATTGCCCAGGCGGATTGGGTACGCGGTTCCGAGAGATGTCAGGCTTGTGCCGAGGGCGAGATCGATTGAGCTGCCGCGCAGAGCTAGAGGTGCGGAATCGCGTGCAGCGGAACCGATCTGGAGAATACCTCCCGTCACAAGCACGCTGCCGGTGATGTCATTGCTTGGGTTATCGATCACTAGCGTTCCCGCACCGCTCTTGGTAAAACCCGCATGGGAAGAGAGTTTGCTCGTGATTGTCAGCGTCCTGTTTTCAGTCACATCGAGCGTTGGAACAGAGGAGCCAAGGAGGGTGAGAGACCCCGACGTGCCGGTGATCGTATACGTCGAACCCGCGAGAATGTTATGCACCCCGATCGGTTCGGTGACGGTAAGTGTGCCTCCTGAGCCTGTTAGATTGGCCGTAATATCAGTACCATCCTCAAGCCAAAGCTGCAGAGGCCCTGCCGTGCTATCCTTCCGCCACAACGCTGACGTTGTATTCCAGTTTCCCGTTCCGCCCGTTCCCGCTGTCTCTCCATTCGCATCCCAGTAATAAGTCGCAGCGTGGGCTTCGATCAGCAGCGCCGAGCTAACGGCGAATAGGACTAACGCATAACTCCTGAATGGTTCATCTCTGAGTACACGCAGACGCGAGGGGAGTGGGGTGACAGGTTCCATGAGAAAAAATCCATCCACCGAGAGAGTGAAAACCGCTGCCGCAATAGGTTCCCTGTTTGCACTCCATCCCCGGTGTGCAAAATGAATGCGGCAATCTGTATGAGCAAACCTCCACGGCGGTGCGCGGAGATTGTTATGATGTTTAACTCCGTGCAAGCATTGTATTCCGGAAGCGTGTAGAAAAACGGGGCGCAACCTTGGAGTGCGGCGGTCCCGCAGGCGCGGGACGGGCGAAGGAGGGGCGCGACGCCGCCTTCGGAAGGGGGCGCAGGCGGTGGGGGAGGGCAGGGAGAAC
>CBINJX010000420.1:0-5300 GCA_966251085.1 uncultured Verrucomicrobiales bacterium | reverse complement strand
ACGAGGATGGAGAGTATTGGAAAGAAGGCGGTAAGAGTACGCGTGTGACGATTCCGGCGGTCGAGCCCGGGGAATACTTCGTGAACCTCGAAGCCGAGGCTGATCCCTCGATTCAACGAATGAACTATCAGGTCGAAATTGAGCCGGGCGGCCTCTTCTGGTCGAATTTCTGGCTCGGACTGATCGCCCTGACTGCTTATCCGGCGTTGGTATTGTGGCGGCGCTATGCCTTTGAATCCGAGCGCTGGTCGGAGAGCGACTATAGTCCGTACGCGAGCAGTTCAGATGATTGATGAACGCGGGAGCTTCAGCCGCGTGTCGCGACGCCACTTATGTTCGGTAACATTTTGATATGACCTTTTGGCTCGACTTAGACCGGGATGGGATCAATTGGATGTTTCCAACGGGACGTGATGGCGCGCTATTTCGGTTTATTCTAAAGATTTTTGGCGGGGTTGGCGCCTGCCTGATGTTCACCGTAATTGCGGCGATAATTCACGGAACAATCATCGATAAAGAGGGCTTTGAAATCGTTGGGATACCTTCATCGAGGCTGCCCAGATTATTTTGCGGACCGTTTGCTTTGATGATTACGGGCTGTAGTTGGATCATCTTTTTCGCATTCGCATCGAAGCGGCAACAAGTGGAGGATGAGTTCCAACGCGTTCGGGCGGATGGCATCAGCGCGGAGATCGAGCGTGTAGGGCCGCACGACCACCAAGCGAGAGAATACAAGATTCGCATGGTGTGTGATATTGATACTCCACATGGAATCGAGAGGGTGCGCCCCCTAGTAACAACGGTGTCCTTCTCCAGCGAACGAGTTGCTGCTTCCTATCTTCAGCGCACTCAGTTTCCTCATCCCTTGATCTCCTTCAACCCAGACAATCCGCACGAGGCCTTTGTACTGCCTTGGGATGATCGTCAGGACAATATCAATGCTACAGTAGCCGTGCTCTCGACCGTCCTCTCATTGATATTTGTCGGGCTCAGTATCTCCGAACTGCGGCACATTTTATGAACCCCGCTGCGTTCAAAGGAGCGCGGCACTTCATCTTTTCGCCCCATGAGACACCCTTTCTACTTCGCCTTCGCCCTGGTGACTTGTGTTTACCTTCTCATCGCCAACTGGCGCGGCTGGTATGCATTCGCCGGAACCCGCAGCAGTTGGGGCACTGCAGGCCGTAGCGTTTACCACAAATAACCCTCTCACCCTATGCTCGCCGAAATCGTATCCATGAGTCCTGCCGTTGTCGTTGCCACTATCGTGTATGCCGCGATCGGCATCATCCTCTTCTGTCTGGCGTTCTTCATTATCGACAAGCTCACCCCCGGCGACATGTGGAAGGAGTTGATCGAGAAGCAGAATCTTGCGGTTGCGATCGTGGCAGGCTTTGCCGTGCTGGGGGTCTGCATCATTGTCGCAGCGGCGATTCACTAGGTATTTCGAACTTCGCGTTTCGTCTTTGAGGAACTGCGAGGTGATCGATTGGGGTTGAGTGCCGGATAAATTTCGATCCGCCGTGTCGTGGCTCTCAACCCTCAACTCTCAACTCTTAACTGCATTTGCCTTCCCGTTCCGGACACCTCGTCCTCCTCATCAGCGTCTTCGTCATCGCGACGTGTGGGCTGATCTACGAACTCATCGCCGGCACGCTCGCGAGTTACCTGCTTGGCGACTCTGTCACGCAGTTCTCGACCGTCATCGGTGTTTATCTCTTCGCGATGGGGATCGGCTCGTGGTTGTCGCGCTATGTACAGAAGAACCTGATCGGCGTCTTCATCCAAACGGAGCTGATCATCGGTCTCGTCGGCGGATGCTCGGCGGCGCTGCTCTTCATCGCCTTTCCGTGGATCTCGTCGTTTCGCATATTGCTCTACGCTCTGGTTCTGCTGATCGGCACCCTCGTCGGACTCGAGATTCCGCTCCTCCTGCGGATTCTGAAGGGCAGGGTGGAGTTCAAGGATCTTGTATCGCAGGTTTTCACCTTCGACTACATCGGCGCACTGCTGGCCTCGCTGCTCTTTCCGCTGGTGCTTGTACCCCAGCTCGGGCTTGTACGGTCGGCATTTCTCTTCGGCTTCCTCAATGCGGCTGTCGCTTTGGCTGCACTGAAGGTGCTCCGCGATGAAGTGCCCCGTGCGGCCTGGTTGCGGAACGCGACGTTCATCGTTCTCGCCGTACTCGCGACGGGGCTGATCGCTGGAGATCGGCTTACTGCAATCGCTGAAAGAGAGGCGTACGCCGAGCCGATCATCTACTCGAAATCGACGCAGTATCAGCGGATCGTCCTGACACGCTCCGGCAGCGAACTGCGGCTTTATCTGAATGGCAATCTGCAATTCAGCACGAGGGACGAATACCGTTATCACGAGGCGCTGGTGCATCCGGCGCTCGCGCGTCTCCCAGCTGCACGTCGGGTTCTGGTACTCGGCGGAGGAGACGGCCTGGCGATTCGCGAGATTCTCCGCTATCCGCAGATCGAGAAGATCGTGCTGGTGGAGCTAGATCCGGCCATGACGGAGCTTTTCTCAAAGCAACATCTGCTCGCCGGAGTGAATGACAACGCACTGCTTTCGCCCAAGGTGGAGATCTTCAACGCCGATGCGTTCACATGGCTCGATCAGTGCACAGAGCACTTTGACCTCGTCGTCGCAGATTTTCCCGATCCTTCGAACTTCTCCCTCGGGAAACTCTACACCACCACGTTTTTCCATCGCGTCCGCAAAGTGCTCGGCCCCGAGGGAACTTTCGTCGTGCAATGCACCTCGCCATGGGTCGCTCGGAAATCGTTCTGGTGCATCGAGCGAACCTTGCAGGCAGCGGGACTCCAGACCGAGCCCTATCACACCTACGTGCCGTCGTTTGGGGAATGGGGATTCATCATCGCAAACCGGGCACCGCTCGATGTGAAGCCGCAGTTTCCCGCCGGGCTCCGCTATGTGAGTGAGGCGAGTTTTGCCACGCTCTTCCAGTTTCCACCTGACATGCAGCGGCTCGATGTCGAGGTGAACCGGCTCAATAACCAGGCGCTCGTCCGTTACTTCGAAGCGGAATGGGGCCAGTATATGCACGGCGGATGAGCCGGATCACGCGACGCGGATTTCTAGCGGCAGGGGTGGGAGGAATTGCCGCCGGTTCCGCCAGATGGCTGGAGTGGGGGACTGCTTCCAAAGAACAGATACCCATACCCGGACAGATCCTGGGGGCATCGGCTGCGCATGGACATCGTTTGCGGGGAGGGGGATTTCCAGAGCCGAGCCGCACGGAGGAAGTGGATGTTGTCGTAGCTGGAGGCGGCATTGCGGGACTGGCTGCCGCGCGGCAGTTGCAGCGGCTTGGCTGTGAGAAGATTGTCCTTCTCGAACTCGAATCCGCCCCCGGTGGAAACGCGGCTTGCGGTGCAAACGCGACGAGCGCTTATCCTTGGGGTGCACACTACGTCCCGCTTCCAAATCCTGAATGCCGCGACGTCATCGCGCTCTTCGAGGAACTCGGCGTGATCACCGGATGGAGTGAGGGAGCACCGATCTACGAAGAGACGATGCTCTGCGGTGATCCCGGAGAGCGCCTGTTCCTCCATGGGCGATGGCAGGAAGGTCTGATTCCACAGCTCGGTATTTCTAACGAAGACCGGAAGCAGTATGATCGGTTTTTTGCCGAGATGGAGCGCTGCCGGCTTGCTCAGGGTACTGATGGACGGTTCGCGTTCACGATCCCGCTGGATCAAAGCTCGCAGGATTCCGAGTGGCTCGCGCTGGATAACATCTCGATGGCCGTCTGGCTGGATCAGCAGGGATACAGCTCCTCGCCGCTTCGCTGGTATATCGACTACGCTTGCCGGGACGACTTCGGAGCCGGAATTAACCACGTCTCCGCGTGGGCTGGCATCCATTATTTTGCATCCCGTCGGGGGACCGCAGCAAATGCAGCCCGTGAAGCAGTGCTCACATGGCCGGAGGGGAACGGCTGGATCGCGGGGCGTATGGCGGCCTCGCTAGGTGGGGGTATCCGCTCCCAATCACTGATCTGGCGGATAGAGCAACAACGCGAGCGCGTCGCGGTGGATTATCTCGATGTTGCCACTGGCGCGAGCGTGCGGATCCTCGCCCGTGCTGCGGTGTGTGCCATGCCCTATTTCGTCGCACAGCGAGTGGTGAAGGGAGCGACCCCGGTTTCCGGGCTGGAGTATTCCCCGTGGATGGTCGCAAACATCACGCTGAATACCCTGCCAACCGGACGCGGAGCCGCGCTTGCGTGGGATAATGTCATGCGCGATAGCGCCTCGCTGGGGTACATCGTCGCCACGCATCAGAACCTGAACCCGTTTCCTCGCCGGACCGTTCTCACGCACTACTGGCCACTCGATCATACCACTCCGCAGCAGGCCCGGCAGGAAGCTCTCGCAAAATCGCATGGGCAATGGTGCGAGCAGATCCTCGCCGATCTGGAGCGCGTACACTACGGGATCCGGAAGCATGTCGAGCAGATCGATGTCTGGCTCTGGGGGCACGGCATGATCCGCCCCGTGCCCGGTCTGATCTGGAGCGGTTCGCGCGCGCGGATGAGTTCCGCAGTGGGAAATATATTCTTCGCGCACTCGGACCTGAGTGGAATGTCTCTCTTTGAAGAAGCGTACACACGCGGCGTGCATGCCGCCCGCTCGCTGTGGCAGAGTATCGCCTAACCCCATGGTCCCCTTCGCCCGTCATACACTGCTGGAGTTTCACGGATGCGATCCCGCTTTGTTGCGAAATGCCGAGGCGCTGAAGCCGTGCCTCCTGGAAGCCGTTCGCGAAGGGCGGGGGACGATCGTGACCGATTTCTTCCACAACTTCAGCCCGTATGGAGTCAGCGGCGTGATCGTCATTGCCGAGTCACACGTGGCGATTCACACCTGGCCCGAGCACGGCTTCGCCGCGGTGGATATCTTCTCCTGCAGTGAACTTCTGGATCAGGACGCCATCGCCAAGCTCATCGGCGCAGCATTAGGCAGCGAACGCGTAACCTCCCGAACGATCGATCGCAATGGGAATGGTATGGATGGAGGGGCGCGTCTGGATACGGGCGTCAGAGTAGGGTAGGCTTCCAGCCTGCCTGCTATGCTCCCTGCAGCACGGGAGATCTCTGACCTCCCTCGCAGGTGAATATGCGTCACGCGTGAGCGAAAGGAGCGCGTGTGCTCTGGGAGCGGTATTCTCCAGGCTCGCAGTGCTGAATGGCTTGGGAGCGTTCTCGCGGGGCGGCGTCCACCTCGCGCAGGCTGGAAGCCCACGCCACTCTGCGCCGCTCTTCTTCG
>CBINJX010000419.1:0-5302 GCA_966251085.1 uncultured Verrucomicrobiales bacterium | reverse complement strand
GGGTTGAAGACCTGCACTAGGTAAACCCCATCACCCAGATGGAGCCGCGCTTCGGGAATGCTCAGAGCCACGAAGTTGGCGATCCGAAAATCATCCGTGCCCCCACCAGAGCTGTTCACATTGATCTGGCCCGTAAACGCCGACCAGTTGGCGGTTACATCACCCCGTACATAGTTCACGTTCAGGTTGAAGGTACCCGCGCCCGTGAGTGTACTCGTCATCCCTCCCCGCTGAGTCAGATTGACGGTACCGGTCTGCCCTTCCGGAATGTGCAGCGCATTGGTCAGCACACCATAATCCGGGGTGGTACTACCGGTGTGGCCATTCAAGGTCAGCGTACCTCCATCAAGAGTGATAGCGCCCGTTCCGATTCCCTGCTGATCGTTTACTTCACCTCCGCCCAGCACGACCGTTGCGCCGTCGATTGTGATCGGACTGCTGAAGGTTGTCCGGTTGGCGCCATTAAGCGCCAGCGTTCCAGGTCCCGTCACCTTGAGCGCTCCCGTCCCTGAAATGACGCCCGGCACAGTCAATGTCGCAAACTCAGGCACCTCGAATCCGCCACCAGCTTCACCGATGGTTACAGCACGTGATCCACCACCAAACGCGTCGAGCGATGCTGTTCCGATAACGGCCAACGTACCACCATTCAGAGTCAATCCCGCAGCGGCCATCTCATCACCCAGACTGAAGTTGCCGATGATCACCAGCTTTCCGCCCTTTACCGTAGTCGGACCGGCATAGGTGTTGAAGCCCTCCAGCGACAGGGTGCCGTTTCCGGCTTTTGTCAGTCCTCCCGGACCGAAGTTCCCCACCCCCGAGACCAGCGTCACATCGTTTCCATTCGTATCGAAGGTCGCGCCACCAAGGCCAAACGTGACGTCCTGGAAAGAGATATCAGCAGTATTACCGGTCCCCCACCTCAGAGCGCCACCTGCGAGTTCGATCGCTCCCGTTCCAAGACTATCAGGACTCCCGAATTCCACCGTCCCCCCCTTCACCGTCGTTCCACCCGTATAGCTGTTGGAGGCTGAAAGCACGAGCGTTCCTTCCCCGACCTTATTGATGGCCTTCGACCCGCTCACCGCGCCGGACATCGTCATGGTTCCGCCCGCGGCAATATCGGCACTGAGGTTCGACCCGAGAACCACCGGCGCGCTGATGGTGTGGCTACCCTTGATCACCATGTTCTGCCCATCTCCGGAACTCTTCTGAATCGTCAGAGAGCCGCCGCTGCCCTGAGCGATCGTGTAGCTGTGAGTACTGTCGAAGGAGACCCCGCTGACCGTCTTATTTCCGTCGAGAGTGACCGTACGCGGTTGCGTGATGACATTGCCAAAGATGGCAGTGGCGGTTGTCTGGTTCGGCACGCCATTGTTCCAGCTCGCAGTCGTCCCCCAACTTCCGTTGGCATCCACATTCCATTCCGTGAGGAGACCGGCCAGCGCCACGGTCAGAGTCACGAAACCTCCGGAAGTCCCAAAAGTGTACTCGTACCCGGCGGCAGGATTGAGAACCGACAGAGCCCCGAGTCCCGTGCCCTGAATGCTTCCGGACAGAGAGAACAGATTATAGGTTCCCTCGATCTCCAATGCAGTGGTGGTCCCTGCATTAAAGAGATTGAGACCGCCACCATTGATCGTGAATCCACCCGGATTGGACAAAGCCACGGAATCGTACACGGAGCTGCCCGAGAACTCGAAGTTGAGAATCGAGCCGGTTGAGAGAGTCAAACCGCCGAGAGTCAGCTTACCGACACCAGCACCGGGCGAAAGAATGCCACCGCTCTCCAGCGTGGCGACGCCGGCCAGCGAGCCTGATCCCGCCAGCGTAGCGCCGGCCCCCACAGAGATCGCGCCAGTTCCGGTCACCGATCCGGTGACATTCAGCGTACCGGCGCTGACGACAGTGCTTCCTGAATAGTTACTGTTTGGGCCTGCCAAGGTGAGCGTCCCGGAGCCGGTTTTGGTGAGCCCGCCAGCACCAGCATTGCCGATCGGATTCGCAAACGTGAGATCGTTGCCTCCTGTATTGATTGTGCCTCCCGGAGTGTTGAATGTCAGCGTGCGAGCCGAGACATCCTCTGTGTTGCCATCCGCCCATTTCAGCGTGCCACCGTTAAAGTTGATTGCGGTGCCGTCGCCCAGATTCTGCAAGGTGGTGAAAGTCAGCGTCCCGCCATCCAGATTGGTGGGGCCAGTGTAGGTACTGAAGTTCGTCGTAAACGTCAGTTCACCGGGTCCCATTTGCGTGACGGCTCCCGTGCCATTGATGTTGTGAATCACCGTGACGTTGTCACTGCGGTTAAACGCCAGGACACCGTTGTTGGTTACATCTCCCGCGCCCAGCACGCCAGTGGTGCCGCCATTGCCCACCTGCAGGGTACCCTCAAAAATGCGGGTAAGGCCACCGTAGCTGTTTCCGCTGCTGGTCAGGATCACCTTTCCTGCACCCACCTTTGTTACATTGGCTCCGGAGCCGCTGGGCTGATTGATCTGTGCACCCAGGACCAGGCTTCCACTCGTGTTATGCTGCTGAATCAAGAGAGTAGTACCCGCGGACAGCCGGATGTTCCCCGCACCTCCAATCCGCACTTCATCCGTCCCGACGTTTTCGGTCACAAGGATTGAGCCATTCCCAATATTAAGATTGCGGCCACTCGGCACATCCACAGTCCATGCATCGGCTGTCTCGTGAGGAAGATTGAAGCGCAGTCCTCCGACGGACAGGCCAGTGCTCGAACTTATGCGCACACCATTGGTGCCGTTCGTGTTGGAATGGATGAAGTCGAGAACAGGGTAACTTCCCACCATATTTGGGAGGCCGCCATCCGTTTGATTAGGGTTGGGTATATAGATGCCCTCCAAAGTCGCACCGCCAACCACGTTGTTCTCTGCGTCGATTGCAGCGAAATCCGTCTTGTTCAGCGATGCATAGGTCAGGACGGTGGACGGCGCCAGCGAGGTGATCTTGATCGCACCGCCAGTAGCGACGTCCATGGCTAGTGCCGCTCCTGCAGACCGCGTCAGGGTCCCATTCACTGTCAGTGTTCGACCTGCTCCCACTTTCCATGATTGTGCAGTTGCTCCCAGGAGCGTCAAACCGCTGTCCACGGTCAGGTCTGCGGTTGCGGCACTCATGTCGATACCAGCCGCACCAAGGGTCAGTGTATTCCCCGCGCCGATCGTCACTGGGCCTCCGGGATTTGTGATCCGCAGTCCCCGCCAGCTCTGATTGCTTCCGAGAAAAGTAGTATTGGCGCCGGTAACGGTGCTGTCCCAGAGCGCAACATCTGTCGCGAATGGTAAGGAACCTCCCACCCACGAGAGCCCCTGATCGAGATTCTCCGTATTATCCGCTTTCGTCACCGTCTGAGCGTTCAGCACCGGTGTGGCAACGAAGGCTGCGATCGACATCGCGCAAATCAAGGGTGCACGCCGAGACGGCCGGAAAGACGCGAGTCGGGTGAAAACAGAATTGCAGGGACGGGCGGACAGCATCGTGCTCATAGAGGGAGGAGGTGTGGTGAGGGGAGATTGTTCGCCAAGTAACGTACGGCGGTCACCATCACCCGGCCATTACCTCAAACGGGTTAACTGGCTGCCCGATGTGAACACCACCGCCAGGTTCACACAGGGGTGCTACCAAGACGGTGGACATCATCGTATTCCGGTAGGCTCCGAAGCGTCTCGTAAGATGCACGGCGTATCTCGCGTGATTACTCACGCACCACGCCTGATCCCCGCCGCATCTCACCTGATATCGGGTTCATCTCGCGAGATGTGCGCGGCATCTCGCCTGATCGCCTGCACATTTCGCGAGATCTCTGGCGCATCAGCGATGATATCCGCGCCATCTCGCCTGATCGGCCGGGCATCACAGATGATACCTGGCCCATCTCGCTTGATGCGCCTGCGATCATCACCTGATGCCCTGCTGATCTCGCGTGATCGCAAAACGATCATCACATGATGCGCTGAAGATCATGTGTGATACGCCAGATATCATCTCGTGATACCCGAAGCATCATTTCTTGATGCCCTGGAGATCATGCGAGATACCCGGCGCATCATGCGTGATGCGTCAGGGATCATCTCATGATCCCCGGTATATCGCGCGAGATGCGCAAACGATCATCCGAGGTTTTTCGAGGCTCTCCAGAGCGTCATCGCCTCCTTCAACTGGCTTCTTCAATTACGGCACGGAACGCATTACACCCGCTCCCTCGCGATATTTCATTGCCGCTTCCGTCCGGGAGTGAACGTGGAGCTTCTCGTAGATCCGTCGCAGATGGACCCGCACCGTTTCCGTACTGAGTCCCAGACGATCAGCGATCTCCTTGTTGGCGAGCCCTTGGGTCAGCAACTCCAGGATCTCTGTCTCACGCTTTGAAAGTTGAACGGCCTCTTCCTGCTGCGGGCCGGTGGGTTTGTGCGGTTGATGGAATGCCTCGACGACACGCCGCGCAATCTCCGCACTCATCGGCGCGCCGCCCTCACATACGTCCAGGATTGCCTGCCGCACTTCCGCCGGGGTGGAACGCTTCAGCAGATAACCACAGGCCCCTGCTTTCAACGCATCGAAGATTTTCTCATGATCGCGATACACGGTCACCATGATCACGAGCAGTTCGGGAATCTCCTGCTTGAGCCGCGCCGTGGTCTCGATCCCGGAGATCCCCGGCATATGAATATCCATCAGGACTACCTGAGGGCGGAATGCCGGAATCTTCGTGAGTGCCTCTTCTCCACTCCGCCAGACGCCCACGCACTGGCTCTCCGGCATGCTCTCGACAATGCGGCGCAGGCTGGCTCCAAGTCCGGGATTATCTTCAACGATCGCGACGGTAATCATTGCGGGGGGAGAATGTACCATCGCCCTGAACCGCCGCTCACCGCAATAGCAGATTGAATCGAACGCGGGTCCCCTCGCCCAGCTTGCTGTCGATCGAACATTCACCACCGAGTCGCGCAAGGCGCTGTTTCATGCCTCGAAGACCTTCGCTGAAACCGTTCGCATCCGCGCGAATTCCCACCCCGTTATCTTCCACGATGATCTCCATCTGACGATGATTTGCGTGCATCCGCAGCCAGACTTCATTGGCTCCGGAGTGCTTCACGATGTTGTTCAATGCTTCCCGGACCGCGAGGTAAAGTCCGTGTCTCGTCTCAGCATCCAAGGGGAGATCCGGAAGTGGACGGGCAATCTCGAAGCGCAGCGATAGACCCGCAGCGTCCAAGAATTCCGCGGCCGAGGCGGCGAGATAATCCGCCAGGGATTCCAGGGTATCGTGCCGTGGATT
>CBINJX010000418.1:0-5305 GCA_966251085.1 uncultured Verrucomicrobiales bacterium | reverse complement strand
GGACGAGGACGTCCGCCCCACTCTGACGCGCTCCAGCGGTGCGTAACCTCAGTTAAACGAAAGGGCAGGACTGCCCCCTCCGATGGGGATCTACAGGAGACTAAACGCAAAAAGCGCCAACGCGAATGCCAGAGATGTTCGCTCTCACGGCTTGCAATCGAGGGAGGCTCGCAATGTAGTTCCTGAGCAAGCCGCAAACTAAGGAGTACGAGGAATCATGAATGAGCAAGAACGCCGGGCCCCAAGGGCGATATGGACCCTTATTTTCATCGCTACAATCGTCGTTGCCGGTGGAGGGGCGTGGTTTTGGAATCGCTCCGGTGACGAACCCCGGGATCTGCACAGTAACACCGGCGGCCGGACGGTTGGTGCATCATCTCTAAACGAGCGGCCTGTTACGCCCGTGATGGTATCTCCAAGCACGCCGGTAGTGCACGATTCTCCTGCGCTGCGTGCAGATGCACCAGTGGAGCCAAACCTGATTGCCCAACTGTTTGATGCTCTCAAAGATCCTTCCGAGGACTCAAGAAGGCGACGGTTTCTGGAGCTGATCGAGAAGATGCGCCCGGAGGATGGGCCGGCGGTTCGCGAATTGTTCGGCCGGCTCAGCGAACAGGGTTTACGGTTTCCACTGGAGTGGGCGGCATTCTGGAGGCGGTGGGGACTGATTGACCCGGAAGGCGCCCTGCAGTTTGCGGATGCGGGCGCGAAGGAATCGGGTGACGGGAGAATCTACGAAAGGATGTTTCAGGGTTGGGCGAATGGAAATGCAGAGGGGGCGTTGCAGTGGCTGAAGGCCAATGGAGGACATGCCCAATTTGAACATGCATTCGTCGGCTTTCTCGATGTGTACGCAAAGAAGGATCTCGATGCTGCGACCCGCATCACACTCGACTCACTCGCGGCGGATGATCCGCTCCTGGGACGATCATTGTCCAAACTCGCTGAGAACGCCTTCAACACTCGGTCTGCGCGCGGCATGCAGGAATGGTTCGATCGGTACGTTCCCAAGGACCAGAGTTTTGCGAATGCGCGGAAGCAAACAATTGGGCAAGCGTACAAGCAGCTGCTGCAGGTGAATCTGGAAACTGCTGCTCAGTGGGTCGGCGACCAGTCGCGCGATCAAGAGGTGCCCCGGAACTTTGCCGTAATCGATGACTTGGCTATCCGGTATTCGAGGGTGAATCCGGAGGCGGCGATGAACTGGGTCGCCAGCCTTCCTCCGAATAAAGAGCCGAAATACATCGGAGTCGGACGAGTGGTCGGTGAATGGGCGCGCCAGGATTCCAGCGCGCTCGAGGCATGGCTCACTTCTAACCGTGAATCTCCCATCTTCGAGACAGTTGCCTCGGATTATGCCGGCTATCTTGCCGGGCGTGATGCAGGGCGGGCACGCCAGTGGGCTGAGCAGATCTCCGATCCGAAGATGCGGAGTGAAACCCTGCAGAAGTTGCAAAAGGCCGCTGAGGCGCAGCAGAAGTGAATTGCTACGTCATTCCGTCCACCAGGCTGCGTGTTCTTAGAAAGGGTCATAGGAACTGACCCATTGAGCCGACATCGACATGCCCTTACCACGTCGATGTAGAATTCAAGAGTCGACTGCTTCGCCTTTTTCCCAAAAACTTGCCTTCGCGTGACTTCCGGCAACAAACGTTTATGACGCTCCGCTTGATCGCTGTCGGGATTCTTCTGTCGTTCTCCCCGGTGTTTGCAGAAACAGACAAGGTCTCCGCTGCGAAAGATAAGTTGGTAGAGACGATGAGGAAAAGAGGGTATGTGCTTATCGTTGAGCCAAGGAAGAACAGCCGCGGCGGGATGGTGCTTATGTTTACACCGGATTCCCCGCCGGGTAAGTATCCTCCACCTGGGACTGACCGCGGATATGTCATTTCTCCTGAAGGTGAGGTTAGTAGGATGCCTCTCTCTTAAAGGCCAATTCAGAAGCCGGATCGAGGCGGAATAATGTCGTGATGATGTCTGAAGTTGAAAAATGCTGCGGATGCCAGGCAGTGAATGAGCTTCCGACTATTTCCCATGAACCGCGTCGATCGACTGCTGGCTTTGATCCTCTTTCTGCAATCCCGGCGTGTCGTAACTGCGGAGCAGATGGCGGAACACTTTGAGGTGAGTGTGCGGACGATCTACCGTGACCTGGTGGCGCTCGGGGAGGCGGGTGTGCCCATCGTAGCGGAGGCTGGCGTCGGCTATACCCTGATGCGTGGTTACCATCTGCCCCCGGTCAATTTCACGACCGAAGAGGCGAATGCGCTGGTGACAGGCGGATTGCTCGTCGAACAGTTTGCCGATGCCGGAGTGAAGGCGCAGATGCAGGCGGCGCTCTCAAAGGTGAGGGCGATCCTGCCACGCGAACACCAGGAGCGGATTGCGCGGCTGGAGCGTGGGCTCGCGACGACGGGTAACGTGAAGAGGCCCGTGGAATCGCATCTTTCGCTCCTGCAGCAGGCCCTCGCGAGCCGGTGCGTGGTGCGCTTTCGCTATCAGCGTACGGGCGAGCTGGAGACGACGGAGCGCATGGCTGAGCCGCTCGCCCTCATTCACTATCTGGAGCGCTGGCATCTCATTGCCTGGTGCCGTCTGCGCGGGCGCTACCGTGATTTCCGGACGGATCGGATGCACGACGTGGAGGTGCTTCGCGAGATCTTCGCCGAGCGGGAGGAGTTCGATCTGGCGCAATACATTCGCAGCATGCCGACTCCGAGCTTGAGGGCGCGAGTGCGGTTCACGCCGGCCGCTGCCGATCGCGCACAGCGTGAGTGGTGGCTGGGCGTGGTCGGCGAGGAGTCCGCGCCTGCGGGAGTGATCCTCACGCTCGCCGCGGTGGAATGGCAGCATCTCGTCCGGTGGTTACTCTCCTTTGGACCTGACGCTACGGTGCTGGAGCCTGCGAGCTTGCGGGAGCTGCTCGTGGCTGAAGCCAGGCGTGCGGCTGAGCATCACGCAAAAGTCTCCTGACATAGGGTTGTCAGTACCGCGGGGGATAGTGGTGCTTCCTTTATGAAGATCACCGCATGCTTCCCGTCCCGATTCTTCCTCACGGCTCTCGCGGTCGTGGGGCTGGCATTTGTCCCGATTGCAGCGCACTCCGCCGAGCCGACGGGCAAAGGCAAGCTGATGCACATCGGCCTCGTGTGGCTGAAGAACCCCGGCAACACCGCCGAACGGCAGAAACTCATCGAGGCGCTTCATCGGTTTGCGCGCGAGATTCCGGAGGTTCGGGCGCTTTCCGTCGGCCAGCCACATCGGTCAGAGAGTAAGCTCGTCGATTCCAGCTTCGATGTCTGCTTTACCATGCAATTCGACGACCAGGCTGCGCTGGATCGCTATGCAAAACATCCGGTCCATCAAAAAGCGGCGGAGGAAGCCTTCCTGCCGTTGTCACAAAAGATCCTGTTTTACGATTTCATCACGGAATAACCGATGAACACCGCATCTATGAGCTCTCCCACCACAGCTGGTGAATTTTCCGGCAAACGTGTTCTCGTTACCGGCGGCACAAAAGGCATGGGTGAAGCCATTGCCAAACGTCTATCCAGCGCCGGAGCCACAGTGATCATCACCGCGCGATCCGCTCCGGCCGAGGGTGGCTCCGACCTCTTTATCCAGGCGGATCTCAGCCGCACCGACGGAACGGACAAAGTCGTCCGCGAGGTGCTCGAGCGGCACGGCGGCGTGGATATTCTCATCAACAACGTCGGTGGCTCCAACGCGCCCGGTGGTGGATTCGCGGCACTCAGTGACGAGCATTGGGAGAATGCTCTGAACTGGAACCTGCTCTCCGCGGTTCGCCTCGATCGCGGGCTACTCCCAGCCATGCTGAAACAAGGTCATGGCGTGATCATTCACATTTCGTCCATCCAAGCGCGGCTACCGCTCTACGAATCCACCCTCGCTTATGCTGCGGCAAAGGCGGCTCTGACGAACTATAGCAAGGGACTCTCCAAGGAAGTCGGTCCAAAGGGCGTGAGGGTAAACTCCATCGCGCCAGGCTTTATCGAGACAAGCGCCGCGGCCGCCCTGATTGATCGGCTCGCCGCGAGTGCCGGTACCGATCGCAACGTCGCCCTGCAAGGTTTGATGGATTCCCTCGGTGACATTCCGATCGGGCGTCCCGGTCGTCCGGAGGAGGTCGCGGAACTCGTTGCCTTCCTCGCCTCCGATCGAGCACCATCGATCCACGGGAGCGAGTATGTCATCGATGGCGGAACCATCCCTGTGATTTAGATTTCCCAATCAAAACCAAAGCGGGCTCTTTACTCCGCTGCTTCCGCCTCGGTTACGCGGGCTCCTTTGCCGATTTGTCCTACTCCTGAACCGGCAGGGGCGGGGGAGCTCCCGCATTTCTACTGAATACCTCCAGAAAACATCTCGTCGCCCATGCCGCTAAAACGGCCGGCACGATGATGAAGCCGGAGAGACCAATTCCAGCGTAAACCACAACTCCCAAGGCTGGGAATAGCCGCCTGGTGACTTCGTTGCTATAGAGCGAGGAATCCGCCGGATAGAAAATAGCGGTGCTGAGCATTAGTAGAAGGATGCCGGTAGCGACAGCAATCAGCGGTGCAACGACGATCATCATGAGCGGCTTCTCACGCTTGGCGCGTGTGCGGAAGACAACCACTGAGGCCACTGCAGCCCCATAAAGACCTGCAATCATTGGGAGAGTGTACTCTCTCTTTAGCGGGTTGGGATCATAGACCGTGATCTCACGACTGATGCCGTTTACCGTCTCGTAGCTCGAGCTGGAGCTGGAGTGACCGGTGAAAGCGAGGCGGCAGAACAGAAACCAGAAGATCAGCCAAATGACTGCGATCGTGCCCTGGAAGATGCGGTTCCGTTTTGCTGTGTGCATCGGCGCAAGGAGTTATTATCGTGCCTGGAATTGAGATGAAGTTCGCAGGGGCAAGCTGATGTTGGAGCCAAATGGGATTCAAGAACAGCTCTCTTCGATTACGTCTTCCTCAGACCAAAACCCGAAGTGGATGATCTAGCGATAACACTGCATCGAACATGCTCCTGCATCACGTCGCTTATGGATTTTGATTCGGGCCTGAATCCAGACCATGCGTCCGCTCCTTCTCTACTTTGTCACTGCTCTCGCTGAAATCGCCGGCTGTTACTCTGCGTATCTCTGGCTTCGAATGGGGCGAAGTGCATGGTGGCTCATACCGGGAGCGATCAGTCTCGGTCTGTTTGCGTGGCTGCTCACGCTTCATCCTTCCGCTTCCGGTCGCATCTATGCCGCCTATGGAGGCATCTACATCCTCTCGTCGATCGGATGGCTGTG
>CBINJX010000417.1:0-5323 GCA_966251085.1 uncultured Verrucomicrobiales bacterium | reverse complement strand
GCCGGTGAGACTTCAGGACTCGCCGGTGAGACTTCAGGACTCGCCGGTGAGACTTTAGGACTCATCGGTGAGACTTCAGAACTCACCGATGAAACCTGAAGTCTCTACTTTGCCGTCAGCTCCAGAGCTACCTCTGCCTGCTGAAGCGCCGCCGCAAATCGTGCTCCGGAAAATCCGGTCTGGCCTCGCGCTTCGCCGGCGGAAATCTGGAGGGCTTTCTCGAAAAGATCATTACTTGGAACGCCATTCGCCTTCAGCGCCTGCCATAGCCGGTCGATTGCGAGGATCAGGACTTCCGCCCGTCTCCGCAGCAGATCTTGGGATTGAAGTTCATCACGGAACTCGCCGCTCGTCGCAGTCATCCGGCGGAGAGCCTCCAATGTTTTTTCCCGACTCCAGTCGCTACGGCTTGCAATACGGGCCAGTCGGTCGGCTGCTGATTGAATTGCTGCGACATCGATCTTCTTCCCGGCGGTGGACGGTAATTGCTTTGCCCCTTCCGGTGTCTGACGCAGCAACCAGATCAACGCTTCCCAACGTGGGGACAGATCCTCGTCGGCGGACGAGTTCAGCTTCCAACTGATCTCCCGGAGCGCTGCAGCTTGTCCTGTGAGCCAGGTCTTGGGGCCGAGCCATGCCTCTTTGCCGGTCCAGTGTGGTGGCTGATTGTGCGTTTGGCCGTCGAGTTCGAAGAACATCTCCGGGTGGCCGGCCTGCACCAGCTCCGCATCGATGTTGAGATGGCAGGCGACACAAGCATTGGCTCGTCCGTAGAGGCTTTGCACCTCGCGCAGACCGGCGGCGCCCCGCTGTTCATGGGTGATGTCGGCCCGGGTGTGAAACCGGAGCCATTTCTCCGCAGGGCCGTGACATGTTTCACAGGAGACGCCTTTGTCTGCCTTCACGCCCGGAGCTAACCGGGCCGGGGAAATACTCTCCATGGGGGAGTGACAAACAGTGCAGCGAACTGACGTCGTAGCGTCTGAGATTCCCAGTGCCCCAGCTATCCGTTTCGACCGCGCATTTGCGAGGATCGCGTGTGCTCGGGAGTGCACATCTTTCTTCCGCCAGATGATGACCTGGTCTTTACCGGCCCCGCCTCCGTGACATCCAGAAGAGGCGCACGATTGCTGACCTAGAAAACGGCCGAGTTCACCTTTACCCTGAGCGGCTGCTTCGGCAGAGAGAAGAACGAATGCGCCAAGGGTAATGAGCATAGTGATCCGGAGCGGCGTGGACACATCGCAGTTATGGAGGATACCCCGCCAAAGCGCAAAGCTCGTTTACATTATCAAGCAACCCTTACTTTCCGGTGCTCCTGTCGAGTATCCGGGCCACCGCCTTTCTCCATCGGCTCCAATCCGCACCATGGTCAGTATCCAGCAGAGCAATCAGTCCTTCTCTGGCGGTGCCGGCAAATGGATGTCTGGGTGTCTGGGCAATAGAAAGCAATGCAGGAAGCACAATCCCATCGGGGCGCTCCAGGAGGTCCTCGTACAGGACGGCTTGAACGGAGCCGTGCCCATTCGGATTCAGCAGTAGCGGCAGGACCGCCGGATAGTCGTTATCGGGAAGGCGCGACACGGCCTCTTCCGTTACGCGTGTAAATGCTTCCGGCGGTACGGAGCCGAGTTGTTTGATCAATTGCAGAGCTTTCTCTCGGTCCGGCAGATGGCCTCCAAGCACTGCCTCGATCTGCAATTCCCACGGCAGCTTTCCCGACTGAAGCTCCAGGTGAGGCGGGACCATGGGCTCAGGATCTTCAACATCCGGACTTGGAGTCGGGATCCCCTCAGGCAGCGTCGGCAAACTCGTGGCCGGGTGAGGGATCGGCGCTGCTGCGGGAGCCTTGTTGTACTCCCGCACACCTAATGAGATCGGACGGATGGCCGTCTGTAGCCCCCGCTCCCAACCAACCCAGGTGGCCGTCAGGCCGATTACTGCCGAAGCGACCACCGCCAGAGCCGGCAGAACTTTCCTGGTTTGAGATCCCGGTGGCTCTGGCGGTGGATTTCCGCTCATGCGTGCGGAAACTTGATGTTTATTCGATTCGCTTCGCCATGGCCTGTGCCTGGAGGCACAGCTCTGCGGCGCGGAAAGCGTGTTCCTGTGTCATGGCGTTTTCCGTCCGGTTCAGGCAGTCGAGGATCAGCTGACCGAAGAACGGATATCCGACCTCTCCGTGGCAGCGGATATGATGCTCTCCCTGTTGGTCCACGAGGTAGAGGTGGTCGCCCTCAGCCTCGCGAGCGACGTCGAGGTACTTACGCAACTCGATGTAACCCTCAGTACCGAGGATAAACGTCCGGCCATCGCCCCAGGTACGCAGACCGTTCGGATTGAGCCAGTCCACACGGACGTAGTTGGTGGCACCGTTATCCGCCACGAGGTTTGCTTCACCCCAGTCTTCGAACTCCGGATAATCCTTGTGGTGGTAATTGGCGACTGCCGCGTGGACTACCTTCGCTTCCTTGGCGCCTGAGTAGAAGAGGAACTGCTCGAACTGATGGCTGCCGATGTCGGTAAGAATACCGCCGGTCTTTTCCTGTGACCAGAACCAGGCCGGGCGGGTCGCGGGGGAGCTGCGGTGCGGACCCATTCCCATCACCTGCACGACGCGGCCGATTGCGCCCTGCTCGATCAGCTGTCCGGCGCGCACGGCGGCTTCCACGTGCAGGCGCTCAGAATAATAAACCATGTACTTCTGGCCAGTCTCACGAACCTTGGCCCGGGCGGCTTCGAGCTGAGCCATGGTGGTGAAGGGGGTCTTGTCGGTGAAATAGTCTTTCCCGGCATCCATCACCTGCAGGCCAAGCGGGCCGCGCTCGCTGGGAACCGCCGCTGCGGCAACGAGCTTGATCTCGGATTTCTCGAGGACTGCCTCGAGACTTGGAAGTGGCTGCACGCCCGGAAATGTCTTGCAGAATTTATCCACCTTCGCCGGATCCGGATCGTACACGTACCGGAGATCACCACCGGCTTCGGTAAGACCTTTGCACTGTCCGTAGATATGGCCGTGATCGAGCGCCACGGCTGCAAAAGGGAATTCGCCGCGGTCCACGACCGGCATAGGCTTTCCCTCAGGGGCGTAGTTCATTCCGTCGGATTTCTGCATATGCGCGGAAAATAGGGATGCGTTTCGCGCCGTGTCAGGGGAATTTTACGGAGCAATGAAATTCGAGCGTGGCCCGCGTAGCGCGCATTGCATTGCGTGGGTGCGATTCACAACCGCTCTTTCTACTATGCGACTACTCTTTGTCACATCACTCGCGTTGCTGGTTGCCGCCAGCAGTTCACTCGCTCTTTCGCAGAAGGAGCTCGAAGTCATCGGCAGAAAAGTCTGGCAGAACGAATCCGCTGGTACCCGTGACGGGCTCACTGCCTGGAACGCTGGTGAAAACTTTCCCTCGCTTGGGATCGGCCATTTCATCTGGTATCCAAAAGGGGTGGAGGGACCTTTCGAGGAGAGTTTCCCGAAGCTTGTGACATTTCTGCGTGAGCGGGGCGCCAAGGTGCCGAACTGGCTCCGTGCCGATATGGACTCGCCGTGGAGTTCGCGTGCGGAATTCCAGCGGGAGTTCCGGAGCGAGCGGATGAATGAGCTGCGGGACATGCTCGCGGCGACGGTGCCGATTCAAAGCGAGTTTCTCGCTCAGAGAATGCGCCAGGCGCTGCCGAAAATGCTCGCGGAAGCGCCTCGCGGAGAGCGGGAGAAGATCCGGACGAACTTCGACCGCCTCGCCAGCAGCGGGCGGGGGATGTTTGCCTTGATCGATTATGTGAACTTCAAGGGCGAGGGGACCAATCCTGCGGAGCGGTACAAGGGCGAAGGGTGGGGGCTGCTTCAGGTGCTGGCGAACATGAAGGAAGGGTCGGAGAATCCTGTGAAGGCTTTCTCGGATAGCGCCTCCGAAGTTCTCACCCGGCGGGTGAAGAACTCGCCTCCTGCACGAGGTGAAAATCGTTGGCTACCTGGATGGAAAAACCGCGTTCGTGCTTACGCGTCATAGACGCATGCCGCTGCAAGCGGGTTGCGAGTTTGAAAGCCGCTAAGAAAATCCTCGTCACCCGCCTTGCATCGGTGTTCATCCGGAACGTCTTACATCCCCAAAACAACATGATCAGAACTCCCCAACTCCTCACCCTGCTCGCCCTGACCCTCTCGGTCGGCGTCGCTTCAGCCCAGGAGCAAAAGAAATCCCTGGGTTATCAGGACACCCCGATCATCCCGGGCACCAAATGGCACGTCCACGATGGCGAACGCCCGCAGCCGGAGGTGGTCACCCCCGGTGAATTCCCGACACAGGACAAAGCGGGAACGGCTCCGAGCGATGCGGTCGTCCTTTTCGATGGCAAGGATCTTTCCCAATGGAAAGGCCGAGGCGGCGAGGCTGGATGGAAGGTGGAGAACGGCTACTTCGAAGTCGTAAAGGGTGCCGGCGATATCACCACCAAGGGTGAGTTCGGTCCGGATGTGCAGCTCCACGTCGAGTGGATGGCGGCGAAGGATTCGAAGGGCAGCGGTCAGGGACGCAGCAACAGCGGCGTTTTCCTCTTCGGCCGCTACGAGATTCAGGTGCTGGATAACTACCAGAACCAGACCTACCCCGACGGCCAGGCCACGGCGATCTACGGCTTCATGCCTCCGCTCGTGAACGCCTCCCGTCCTGCCGGCCAGTGGCAGAGCTATGACATCATCTTCAACGGTCCGCGTTTTGAAAACGGTCAGCTGAAGACGCCTGCTTTCGTGACGATCCTTCACAACGGAGTCCTCACTCAGAACCACACTCAGCTCATCGGCGACACGCCGCATAAGCAGGTCGGCACCTACAAGCCGCATGGTGAGAAGGGGCCAATCCGCCTTCAGGATCACGGTGATCCAGTTCGCTTCCGGAATATTTGGATTCGTGAGCTGAAGCCTCGCGATTCGCAGCCTGAGGTGAAAGTCTCGGCGAAGTAATCGGTTTCGTTAAAAGCAAAAAGCCGCGCTCCCGGGCGCGGCTTTTTTGTTTGGCTGACAACGTTTTACTCCGGCGAGAGCGCCCAGAACTTCCGCCCCGCCTCCGCCCAGTCACGATCCTGCACGGCTTTCCTTGCTTGTACGCTCATCTTCGCGCGCAGGTCGGCATCCTTCGTAAGACGCTCCACATGCGCGGTGAAATCATCGACGTCCAACGCACGGGTAACAAAGCCAGTGACACCGTGCTCGATCAGATCTTTCGGTCCGCCCTGATTGGAGACGACATTCGGAAGTCCACTCGCGAGCGCCTCGAGCAAGGGCGGCAGCGCGGCGTTCCACTGGTCGAACCGCGGGTCGCGCGGC
>CBINJX010000416.1:0-5325 GCA_966251085.1 uncultured Verrucomicrobiales bacterium | reverse complement strand
CTTTGCCAGGGCCGCGAGTTCCTCGAGCACTTCCTTCTGCAGCAAGGCGCTTTTCTGCGCCATTTTGAGGATCTTACTGGAGGCCATGGTAGGTGATGTGTGTTGAAGCTGGCAGGAATGACTATGGCGTGAGGATCAGCCACGACAGAAGGCGGTCTTACAGTTCCGCCATGGAACCGTCAAACCGCCCTCTGGGGAGCGTCAGTTTGGAATCAATCGGTGCTCACAGCGACTCTGCGATCTCGACCCATTCAGCGATCCAGTCTGCTGGGATTCCTTCCGCAGAATCCAGCCAGGCACGGCAGGCGGCTTCGTTTCGTCGTAACCAAGAGAGAACAGTACTACCGAGCGCGGAGCGTTGCACGTCGCGATTCTGGATTTCCATGGCACGCTGGGCGGCCTGATCCGGTGTCGCGTACGACTGAACGAAGGCGACCTCCTTCAATGCCAAATCCCGGGCAATCCCTTCCGGCAACTTCGCCAGAAGCGAGTCGCCGCGAGCCGGTGATTGGCTGAAGATGGTTCCGATTGCACCCGCCATCGCTTGGTGTCTGGCTGCTTCGTTCCCGAAAAGGGATGCCCATTGTGCATCGTCCGGGAATGTCCCTTTCTCAGCAATCATTCTGCCAATTTGGCCCGCCTCGCGTGCTTGTTCTTCTGGAGGAAGCGCATTGAAGAGCTGGAATATTGATGATCCCGCTTCCAACACATTCTCCTTTGCAGCTGGATTCCGCATCGTGGTTTGGAGCGCAGCTTTCATGAGCTGCTGCTGCTCCGTTCCCGGTGGAAGAGTGATGAGCCAGTTGATGGTTTCCTCGGGTTGAGTCTCCATCGCGGTCTTAAGAACATTGTCCGATTGAAGCGTTCGCTCCGTCCGGAATGATCTGGTGATATCCACCCCATTTTCGCGAGCCCACGTGAGTGCGCTGAGGGGTTCCTTTTCCGCCCATGCCATGGTGGCGGCGATCAGGGGATATTCGCGGAATTCCTCAGGGAGACTAACCGCAAATTCCAGCGCTGCAGTCGGATCCTTCCTCGCCATTACGCGGGTAAACTCCGAGACAAACCCGCTTCCGAAAAGGCCGGGTTTCAGTTCCGGAAGCATCGACGCAATCTGGGCGGTTGCCGTTGTCGGATCTGCCGACACCCATGTCAGCAAGGTCGCGTGGATGGCTGCGGTCCGGAGTTGGCCGATCAAGCTGGTACTTGCCATCTGATAGGCCTCCGCGGGGTCGGTCTTTGCAAGTTCCGCAATCTCTTGCCTGAGCAAGCTGTCCCGATTAGCGCCTACAGGAAAAGAGGAGAGTAGTGTGATCCGTGCACGGGGATCTTTGCCCGCCAAACGATCCAGAGCCGCCTTCGGGCTATTCCAATAGGTGACGTCATGTTTGGAGTTGATGAGCGCAGTGAGAGCCTCGCTCGGAGAAACATGTGCCCAGGCCACGGCGGCAGGGTGAGTCAAGTGGGAGCGGATCCATGCACCGGCTGCAGCGGGATCGGTTTTCAACCAGTGCTCAATCAGTGCTGCCGTCACTTTCTCGCGGCTATTCAACGGCAGCCGTTCTATAGACTTGAGTATAGTGGGAATCTCCGAGGGCGAGAGTTGCTCGAGCAATCTATACATCGCCACACGCCCCTTCAGGTAACCCTGCTCCTGAGTGGCTGAGACGAGAGCGGAGACAATGTCTTGAGCGCTGGGAGCATCCGGCATGTGGGCGAAGCGTTTCCCTCCCGCTGACAGAGCTGTATCTACCGCCATTGCCGCGTTCACGCGAGACTCGCCCGCTCGGCCAGGAGCAATCCGCAAATACCCGAATCCGTATCCCGCCAGTAAGCTCGCGCCAAAAAGAACAATGAATGAAGCCGGAGATTTCATTGGGCCAGCATCCTTTCTCTTACGCGTTCTTTGATAATGGTAAGATTCTTTACCCATTCTCGCGCTGCAGGAGCATCCTTCGAGCGCCATTGCCACCACACCTGTGACAAACTCTGATCGCGCATTTTCTGATCGGAGATCTGAGAGACCCACTCACTCGCGGCTGCCGGATCTGCGGCCACATATCCTCTGATCAGACCGTAGATAGCCGAATCCCGGGTGGACTGATCCTTGATTTGCTCAATCCACTGCGCGGCTTCCGCTGGTTGGGCAATCGCAAACCTCTCACCGACGGAAGCAGCCAGGCTATCACGGGTTTTCCCCGCGGGAAGCTGCACGACCCAATTGGCGGCTGCTTCCGGCGCGTTGGCAGCGGCCTCCCATATGAACTCCTGTAGCTTTCCTTCCAGCATCTTATTCCCGTGTTTTGGAAGCGCCTGGAGTGCTGCCTCAGTTTGCCCCTGAGTGAGCAAAGCCTGGGCAGTGAGCAGGCCACCCAGGGACGAGGCCAGCGATCGCGCAGTTGAGCCGGTGCTATTCTCCTGTTTGCCGGATGCAGCGAGGCGGTCCTGTTCGCGGATCCAGTTGAGCATCCCCTCCGGATCAGAGTGGCTCCATCTGCTGAGGACGGAGCCCAGCAGGAGTTCCTTCTGTTCGTCCGGCAGGCTCATGGCCCAGTTGGCCGCTTCCACCGGATCACGTTTTACAAATTGGTATGGAACCGCTTCAAACGGCATGCCTCGCTTGATCTCCTCCGCCGACATCTCCAGCCCTCCCTCATCACGGAGAAATGTGAACGGATTTGTCACACTCTCCTCTCCGAGGACTGCTGCGACATTCCAGACAGCCAGTCGTCGCCGGGGAGGATCATCTATTTTCGAAAGCGCCAGGCGCGCTGTATTTTCTCCGGTGCGAGCGGCCGCTCGCAGGGCTGTACTGATGAGATTCACCCGTTCGAACGTTTTCTCTGAAACCGCCACATCCATTGCCGCAAGAGGATCGAGATCCGCCAACCCGCTTACATATCCCGCCAGAAGACTCTGCCGGTACGTCGTCTCGCGGTACTGCTCCATGGCGGCATCTGCGAGCTTCCGATCTTTCTTGATAACTTCCTCCATGATGACCGCATTCGAAGTCCAGCCGGGTGTATCCGATCCTGGATCGCTCAAAAGGTGATCGACCGCCCACTTTGGATCGTGCCGGGCGGCGGCCGCTCCAAAATATCCAGCCGGGGAGTCATGGTAAGAGTTCTTCGTATCAGCGACGACCTGCTTCGCCGCATGTCTGGCCGAGAGGGCGTCGCTCTCAAACCACGCATCCAGAATCGCCCCGATCAACTGATCCTCATGGCGGCGTTTCTTGATCCAATCCTGCAGGCCTTCCGCACACGCTGCAAAGTCCTCTTTGCTCATCCGGTCGAGCAGATCCGCGAGTTCGACATCCCTGGCGAGGGAAGCGGGCGTTTCCAGTAGCTGCGTCATCCGGCTGGGGGCGTCCGCGATGGGCGGTGAAACGGAAACCGTTTCGATCTCTGCTCGCGCTGGGGGACTTTCAGGACTTGGAGCCAATGGCATTACCGGCTCGTTGTTCCCGAAGATCGTAAGAGCAAATCCAATTGTAAAACCACCCAACACACAAAGAGATCCAGCGATGACCCGGCGCATGTTCAGGGATATTACCGCAGGTGCGGCTCTGGGGGAATCTGAATTGTTTCAGGTGGATTATCCCCTTCCATTGGAAATCGGGAGATCACCGTTTTCTGGCATCTTTCATCCACTCAGCAATCCACTCTGCCGGAATCCCTTCGGCAGAATCCAACCATGCGCGGCAGGCGGCTTCATTTCTCAATAACCAACCGGGAACAGTGCGATTGAGTGCGGCGCGTTGCACGTCGCGATTAGTGATCTGCAGGGCGCGCTGCACGGCCTGATCCGGCATCTGGTAAGCCTGAGCAAAGACAATCTCCTTCAATGCCAGATCCCGGGAAATTCCTTCCGGAAGCCTCGCCAGCAGCGCCTCTCCGCGGTCCGCGGACTGGCTGCTGAAGATGATTCCAATCGCACCCGCCATCGCTTCCTGTCTGGCTGCTTCATTCCCAAAAAGAGATGTCCATTGAGCCTCATCCGGGAATGTCCCTTTCACCGCAATCATTTTGCCGAGCCGGTTAGCCTCGTGTGCCTGCTCCTCTGGAGGGAGCGCATTGAAAAGCCGGAAGATTGACGATCCCGGTTCCAACATTCTTTCTATCGTAATCTCATCCTCACTCCACGCCGTTCCCTGGAGTGCTTTCTTGATGAGCTTCTGCTGCTCCGCTCCCGATGGCATACCGATGAGCCAGTCGATGGTCTCTTCCCGGTGACCCTCCATCGCAGATCGAAGAACGGTATCGAACTCGATTCCTCGCTCCGTGCGGAATGCGTTTGTAATATCCACCCCGTTTTCGCGAGCCCAGGCGAGGGCGGCGAGCGGTTCCGTTTTTGCCCATGCTGCGGTGGCGGCGATCAGCGGATAGGTGCGGAACTCCTCAGGAAGACTGGATGCAAACTCCAGCGCTGCAGCCGGATCATTCTCCGCCATGCTTCGTGTGAAGTTCGAGATGAAATCGTTCCCAAACAGCCCTGGCTTCAGTTCCGGAAACATCGACGCAACCTGAGCGGTCGCCGCTGTCGGATCTTTCTTCACCCACTCCAGCAAAGTTGCATGAACGGCCTCTGTTCGGAGCCGGCCGGTTAGATTGATGCTTGCTGCCTGAATGGCATCCGCCGGATTGGTTTTTGCAAGCGCCACCACCTCTTGCTGAAGCAAATAATCACGGTTGGCGGACGCAGGAAGAGCCCTGAGCAGTGAGAGCCGTGCGTGGGGATCTTTGCCCGCTAAATGATCGAGTGCGATCTGTGGAGCCTCCCAAGGTCTGACGTCGTGTTTGGCGGCGATGAGCGCTGCGAGAGCCTCGCTTGGAGAAATGCGAGCCCATGCCAAGGAGGCTTCATCCGTCAAATGGGCGCTGATCCATGCACCGGCTGCGGCGGAATCGGTCTGCAACCAATGCTCGACCAATGCTGCCACCACCATCTTGCGGGTCTTCGGCGGCAGCCGTTTTGCCGACTGGATCACGTCGGGGATCTCCGATGGTGAGATCTGCTCGATTAGCTGGTACATCGCGACACGCCCTTTCAGATAGTCCTGTTCATGGGCTGCTGACGCGAGAGAGGAGATAAGGTCTTCAGAGCTGGGACCTGATGGAGTAAGGCTGATCCCTCCTTCATTCGCAGGCAAAGCGCGATGTTCCGCTCCTGCCGCTTCCCCGGGTACCTCAACCGCTCGCACGGGCGAACTCCGTGTGCAGCCGAACCCGTATCCGACCAGTAAACCCGCTCCGAAAAGAATGCCGAAAAGGAGTGAGTGCTTCATTGTGCAAGCATTCGCTGCTTCATTCGCTCTCCAATGCC
>CBINJX010000415.1:0-5326 GCA_966251085.1 uncultured Verrucomicrobiales bacterium | reverse complement strand
GCGGCGCGACCGCCCTACCGCGCGGGAGGGCAGTCGCAAATCAGTGCTTTCCTTCACTCCCGCCACGCTCACCCGCGCCGATCTGCCTGCTCTAACCCTCAGCACTCAACCCTCAACTTTCTGAAAGAGACTCGGAGCAGGGATGCTCCGGTCACCCGCAGCCAGGATGGCTGGCGCTACGGGCAATGCGCTCGCTCACGTTCGCTGCTCCTGGGCGGCAGCCAGCTGCATCAGGCGTTTCACCTTTCGGCCTGCCCACATCGAGAGGGCGCAGAGCGAGCTGGTGACGAAGAAACCGGTCCACGCAACCACAGCGTAGAAGCTCATCACCTTCGTGGATATCTCCTCTGCTATCTGCCTCGCGCCTTCTATTCGAGCGGTGCGCGCTTCCGCGGGCTCTTTTTCCGCCTGCTCAGCGACTTGGCTCACCAGGATACCATAGGGTGCCTGCATAACCCAGAAGGCTCCTTCCGTTCCCATGAGGAGAAAGAAACCGGCAGCGGGCATGCTTATCGCAACCATGATGCGGATCAGATTGAGAAGACATTTCATGGGAGGAGTTGAGAGTGGCGTCCGTCGAGGAAATCGAACAGACCACGCTCTCGTGGCAACTGGTTCTGGTGTACGGGAGGAACGAGGGCGAAGGACGAAGTTCGAATGACGAATGACGAATGACGAATGACGAAAAGATGATCAGTGCCCGAAGATTGAATGGTGACAAGGTGATCATCATTCAGAGCGTTATGAAGAATCTGCGTGGAGAGGCGATATGGATGCGGTGCGACACGTTTGAATGCCGGTGAAAAGGTGCAGGAGATCGGTAAAAAACGCCCAGTGGCCGGTGAAGAGCGTTTGGAAATCCGTGAGAACAATTGGATTCCGGTGAAAATCGTTGAGGGTGCGATGCACCGCGGAGCAAGCGTCTCGATTTAGGATTTCTGATCATTGCACCGCTCCCTGCATCACTTTCTCCGCGCTCCAAGGGAGTTGATTTTCATTTCAGAATCTTTGCACCGCAATTTCCCGCCGGAGCCCCGCAGCGGGTACCGCTCGATCCGGGCAAAAAGAAAAGCGGGTGCCTGTTCAAGGCACCCGCTAGATTCAACCGGGAATCAGCTTCGCTCTCCGGAGCGTTTACTCCGCATCCGCCGGTTCAGGCATCGCTGCGTTCGGTACTGGACTGGCGGTAGTCACGGCTTTCTTTCTCCGGGAAGGCCGGGCGAAGCGCTCGCTCAGACGAGCCACGATGGCCCCCAGCCCGTGAAGATCGGCAAGGATCTTCATGGTCCGGTAAAGTCCCCGGGAGCCGTTGAAAAGATCGGCTCCGAGCATAGTGTAAGTGTCTTCCAGCAGTTGGTTGAGCTGCCTGGAGGCGATGAGCAGTGGCAGGATGGCTTCACGGGCAGCGACGTCACGCTCGAGTGCCGCCATGTTGATCCCGGGAGCAACGACCTGCGGGTACTGTCGGGCGATCTCCATCACCTCCATGCACCACGTCTCATTGCGACGGCCGAGCATCTGGTTGTGCAGACGTTGGCCATCCTCCAAGCTGTGAAGGATGGTGGCAAGGTCCGCACGGATGCCGGCGATATGGGTGCTCGCGGAGGCGAGGTTTTCGGGAGCGGGGTTGATATCGATCAGGTGCTTTTTCATGATTGGGTCCTTTCGTCTGGGATATTGTGTTGTTTGGTTTGAAGTGCCGCAGATCACCCACGGCGTGTTCATGTGTACATGATTCACTCGGCCAAACCGTGACCGGGTGAAAAAAAAAATGTGGAAAAAGTTTCGCCCCCCCTTCGGCGCGATCTTCCCCTCCCTAGACATTCGACATCCGGGCCTTGTCATTCCTATTCTGCCGTCATGTCACGCCGTCGCTCAGGTGTTGATTGGAACGAACTGCGTTGGATCATCGAGTCCAGCCTGAAACGCACTCCCGAGTTTGCCACCGGGTACAGAGTCGAGGGCCGGATCACCTGGCAGGGCGAAGGGATCGGCCACGATAACTACATCTTCGACACGGAAGACGAGCGGCTCGTGCTGCGGCTGGGCAAACGGTATCGCCCAATCCGGAGCGAGGTGGAAACGCGGGAATCGCTGCTCCGGGAGGCGGAAACTTTGCGGCAGGTCGCGGAGTCCGATTTCCCCTATCCCACTCCGGAATGGATCTGCATGGCGCAGGATGAAAGGGGGACGCATGTCGGGCTGATCGAGTCGTATGTGGACGGCACCCCGCTTTCGTTTTTCGATAATCCAAATCACGAAGAGTACCGCATCAACGCCACCGCCGAGGTAGCCGCGGAGGTGCATCGGCTACCGGTGGAGGACTTCGGGCATTTGGAACCGGCTGCCGATCGTCGCTCACATGTGCTTGCCCTGCTGGAGTCGGTGCCGGAGCGGATCTTTGCAGAATACCCGGCGACGGCACAGGCAAAGAAATGGATCACCAATCATCTGCCGGAAGGTCCGGCGGTGGTTCTCCACGGCGATCTGCTGCCGCAAAATCTGCTGCTGGATTTCACTGAAACGATGGAGTTAGGGGTGATCGACTGGGAGTACGCCCGGATTGGCGATCCAGCCTTTGATCTTGCGATCGTGACCCGCGGAGCCCGCAAGCCGCTCAAGGCAAGCGGAGGTTTTCAGCGGCTGCTGGATGCCTATAACAAGGAGGCGGATACACCGGTCTCGGCAAATGCTGTGCGTGTCCATGAACTGCTCCTGCACATGAACTGGATTGCGGAATCGGATCAGGCGCGGAGGGACGGGACGCTCGAGGGACAGGGGCCGGGGTATTTTCACGACCAGCTGACGGCGCTGGTTCGGCGGGTTTGTGGGGGAGGTTGAAGGTTGAAGGTTGAAGGTTGAAGGTTGAAGGTTGAAGGTTGAAGGATGAAGGATGTGCACCGGCAGATCCGGGGTGATCTCAAAGCGATTGTCCACGCACCGCGTGGACAATTGTCATCCCGGAGGGATCAGGACAGATCCGGTTTGGGTAAACCTGTGTAGAGGCGGCTCTGTCCCGAGCTTGCGAGGGACGTGCCGCCTCTAATCCTCGGCGTGGACGGAGGCGGAGGGTGGGGCCATATTGGCTCTCGTGCACACGCTCAGGCTCCGCGCCACCCCACCGCCTGACGCCCGGCCGCAAAGATGGAGGCGGCACCTGCCTCGTTTACCTCGGCAGAGAGCCGCCTCTACACAGCTGGCTTGTCGAAAAGGCGGGCACCGCCTTTACCTCAACCGATCCACCTCAAACTTCTCCCCAGCGAAAGCGCGCTTCACAAAGGAACCCCACGCTGCGTTTGGCTTGTAGCTCCAGTCCTCCAGCATTGGCGGACCGGCTTTCGGGTGGAAGGCGAAGGCGGTCCAGTGGAATTTGTGCTTCTGGATGAAGCCGATCATCGCGGGAACCCAGGTGACCGCATCCTCCTGATACTCCGCCGGGAGCCATTCCATCTTCTTTGCGCCTGCGCCAACTTCGCCGACGAGGATCGGATATTTGTCCGCGACGACGAGGACCTTCTCCTGCCAGCCTTTCTTCCACGGATAAATGTGAGTCGAGAGGATGATGCCGTTGCCGTCTTTCTCATCGAGCGCATAGCCGTTTGCGATGCCTGAGAGGTCGTAGGCATAGTCGAGTCCGCCGACGAGAACGACGTTGCGCGCACCGGTTTCGCGAATGGTATCGAGCAGGCGCTGCATGCCGATGGAGCGGCGCGTGGCTGCGATCTTGGCCTTCTCCTCCGCGCTTAGGAATGCGTCTTCCTCCCCCGGCTTTTTCTTGGCGGCAACCTCGCCGCCGTTGCGCCACACTTCCCAGGTAATTCCGTGTGGCTCATTGAAGAGGTCGAAGAGAACCGCGGGATGATTTTTGTATTTCGCCGCAGCGTCTTTCCAGAACTCCGCATGCTCTTCCTTCGGGGCGCCAAACTGATGCAAGTCGAGGAGAAGATATTTGCCGCGGTTCGCGACGAGGTTCACCACATCATCG
Organism: uncultured Verrucomicrobiales bacterium; assembly: GCA_966251085.1. GTDB lineage: Bacteria > Verrucomicrobiota > Verrucomicrobiia > Chthoniobacterales > Chthoniobacteraceae > CBINJX01. Next base: position 1,341 of record CBINJX010000415.1, on the reverse strand, counting down.
ACGAGCTTGCGGTAGGATGCGCCGCCATCCTTCTGCCCTTGTCCGCGTCCGAACCACCACTTCTGTGTGACGGGGAGGCGAATGATGTTCGAGTTCCATTGCTCCAGCGCCACGAGCGTGGCTTTCATCACCTGCTCGCCCTGGGCGCTCCATTCGAGACTCACCACATTGACACCCTGCAGCCACACCGGCTTGCCGTCTTTGGTCAGTACCTGTGTACCTTTGACGTGCAGTTCCTTCGGCCACTTCGCAGGTTGTGCCGGCTCGGGATCCACCAGCGACGCCTTGCGTTCCGCTTCGCGCGCCTTCTGTGCCGCGATGAGTGCCTCGGGTGCTACTGGCTTCAGTGAAAAATCATCGAGATCAAAAGTCCCTTTCTCCACCTGGAAAAGCGCAGGCATGAACTCGAGCGTTACTGCGCCGTCCGGTACGAGAAAGGCGACTTTCCGCTCCACCCATCCATCCGTGTTCTTACGGGTTGCCGCTGCGGGAGCGCCCTTGAGCTTCGCGCCGGAGGCATCCTTGAAATCCATCAGGATGCGCGCATCGAACCACGGCTCTTTGCCCACCTTGAGGTCGGAGATTCGTTGACGCCAGGTGAGTTCCACTGCCTTGGCTTCGGGCAGATTCAATATGCGATGCAGGAGAACCGTTTTTCCCGGTTCGGCCGCTGTGAGACGGACGAAGCGATTGCCATCTTCCACTTCCCAGGTCGCACCCGTCGGTTTGTTCCAATCGTCGGGCCATTGATCAGCCTTCTTCGAATCCGTCTCGAAGTCTCCATTGGAAATGAGTGAACCACTCTTTGCCAGAACCGCGGCGGCCTTCGCGCGTTTTGCCACTGCTTCCTTTTCCATCTTCTCGCGTTTCGCCGCCTCTGCTGCCTTCGCTTTCTCCTCGATGGGAGCTGGGTCGGTTGTTCTCAGGACAACGTTATCCAGATCGAACGTGCCACTCTCCACCTGAAAGAGGGTCGGCATGAAGTCGAGCGTGCGCGCGCCCTCCGGCACGAGGAAGCTCACGGTACGCTCCACCCATCCGTCAGTGCTCTTGCCAGTATTCGGCGAAGGGGCTCCCTTGAGCTTCTTCCCTTCGGCGTCCTTGAAATCCATCATGATCCGCGCGTCGAACCATGACTGTTTGCCTTTCTTCAGATCGCTCACCCGCATCCGGAATGACAGCTCGAGCGCGCGGGCGGATTCCGGGACTTTGATCTGCTGATAGAGCATGACCATAACACCTGGGGAGGTGGAGGTCAGCCGCAGCAAGTGATTCCCTTCCACGGCTTCCCATGAAACGCCGGATTACCCGCGTCCCCACAGATCCGGCCACTGGTCGCCA
>CBINJX010000414.1:0-5340 GCA_966251085.1 uncultured Verrucomicrobiales bacterium | reverse complement strand
TACCGGTCAAAGTTCCTTCAGTCACAACCCCGGAATCTGAAGCGGACAGAAAGGGCATAATGTTTCCGCCAGCGATAGCGGTGCATTTGTAGCCGAATGCGTCTTCGAAGGTGGGATTTAACGACCCTGTAGCCGTCAGATTGATCGTGAACGGCGACGTCACGGAGTTGTTGGTGATCATCAAATTCGCCGTATAGTTCCTCACATCCGCGGGGCCAAAGCGGACGGTGAACGTTGCGCTGAGCCCCGCACCAACCGTTGTCGGGGGCGTACCCACCATGTCAAAGAACCGCGCATCGGTACCGCCCAACGTGTACTGTGTCAGATTCAGCGGTGCGTCGCCCGTATTCTTAATCGTGAAGGTGAGGTCATTGGCAAAACCGACGGGAACACCTCCAAAGTTCGCCGTCCCGTTGTTTGGAAAATTGACCGTCGCCGGTTGTTCGATTGCGATGAGTGGTGCCGTCGCGGTGCCGCTCAGGCTGATGGTATAGGGATTCTCGCTTCCGTCGGGATCGTTGTTCGCAATCTGGAGTGTGGCGGTTTTCGTTCCTCGACTCGTCGGTGCAAACCGGACGGTGAAATTCGTGCTCCCATTTGGAAATCCGACCGAGGAACCCGGCGCCGAGGTAACGGAAAACTCTGTTCCATCAAGGCCGCTCAACGAAACCGTAAGATTGGCGTTGCCACTGTTCCTGATCGTAAAAGTCCTGGATATCGTTCCTGACGGATTCGCCCCCAGATTCACCGTTCCGAAATCCACGGCGGTAACATCGCTGTTGCCCCCTTGATCAACGCTGATCTCGGGAGCAGTGCCCTCCGCAGTCAGCTTGATCCGGAACGGGTTCTCGTCCGAGTCGTTATTGGTGATATTGAGCGTCGCGTTTTTCGTTCCACGACTGGTTGGCGCGAACTGGATGGTAAAATCCACGGAGGCACCAGGTGCCACAGGGGAGGTCGGTTGTGACGTGATCGTAAAGAGTGCCGCGTCGCTTCCCGTCACGGACACACTACCTCCAAGTGTCAGGTTCGCGTCTCCAGTGTTCCTGATCCGGAAGCTCTTGCTGATGGTCCCCGACGGAGGTGAGCCTACTTCCACCGAGCCGAGGTCCACGATCGTGACATTTTCGACAATGCTCGTGCCCTCTGGGAGTCTCTCCACGGCGATTTCCTGCGCGGCTATGGCGGCACCGGCGGACACTGCCACGAATAGTGCGGCGGCGAGCACTTTAAGGAGCAGCCGGGACAAATGGTGATTGTTCATCGCGGTCGAGGTCTGAAAATGAAGAGCGGCGGTAGGATTCATTGTCCCTGGAGCGTAGCGACGGGACTCACGCGCTGGAGTTCGACACGGCCTGTCATCGTGAGGTTGTCCTTGATGAGCCCCTGAATCGTCTCACTGAAACTCGCAGTCAGGCGGTCGGCCCGAGGCTGTTCAGCATCGAAGGTCAGCGTGATCTGGCGACTGATCGCGGGACCTTTGGGCAGGTTCTGATGATAGGCGTGCCGCAGTGGATTGCTGCGGTGGAAGGGATCGAGCTTGAGGGTGGTGGTCACCGTACTGCCGAGTGATCCACTCATCGGCCGTGAGAGATCATAAGTTTCCTGGAGAGTTGTTGGTCGGGTGGGGAAGGTAATTAGATCCGCCCCCGTCCATGCGCTCGCACTCCGCGGCATATCGTAGGCAACCGACTCGATTCGCACGCCCACGCGTTTGCCGTCGCGGATTTTAACACCCTCGAAAAATGGGATCTTCGCCGGGTCCACCACCAACACAGGTGCTCCTGGAACCGCAGGATCGGCCGTTTTGGTCTGCATCATCGTGACCTGTGAAAGCAGCCGTACCGCTCCGCCACCGTCAGAGTGAATGATGATGCGAAATGTTGCCTTGCCCGCGGTGGGCTGCGTCGGTGCTCCGTCAACAACGATACTCGTAGCGGCATTGATGACCACATCGCCTACCCAAAGTCCAGTGACCGAATTCGCGGGAATACCGTTCCCCACGGCAGTCTGCTGGATCTCACTCCGCAGAGCAGTAACTGGGAGATAGACCGACGCACCCGTCGCGCTGGTTTTCAGGCGATACAGACTGGTATGCAGGGCGTCGTCCAGAAAGCTGCGTTTCGCTCCGATCGTCAAAGTGACGGTCTGCTGCGGAGCCACCGGAATGAAGGCTGCAAGGAAGCCATTGCCGCGCACGTAGCCGAGATTATCTGTGGCAGGCGTGACCCGGAAAAGACCGAGCCCAGAATCAGCGCTGATCGCAGTCGCAGTCGGCGTGGCCGAAGCACTCCCGTAATTGGTGAACGTAAGCTCCTTCAGATCCAGGCTCTCATTGCCCACCTTCACGGCATCCACTGGTCCTCCATAATTCAATGACCCCGTGGAGGATTGGTCAAAGTCCACAGCAACGGGCCCCATATAGGTGGATGCGCCGACCGAGAAAATCCAGTAAGCCTTTCCGGGCTCCATCGTCTGTCCTGGTGTGACTTTCACCCAGCTTCCGCTCGGATTGAGCGTGAAGATTTTGTCCACCGGATGCTTCGTGCCCGAGGGGCCAAAGAAATCGCTGAACGTACGCGTCCCCTCGAGGCCAAAGCCCAGAAGGTTATAGCGATCGGCTGCCCACTTCGGACGGAAGAAGCGCACCTTACCGGAGAGAGCGAGCGTCACCGCAGCGTTTCCAGTTGTGTGGATGAGATACGGGCGGTTGCCGAACACCATGCTCAGGTTATTGGCTCCCACGGGGTCCGTCCGCTTCCACTGCAGCCAGTCTTCCTTATTGAAGGTCGAGATACCGCTCACCGATCCCGGCTCACTTCCGAAGAACTCCGCCGAACCGGCGAGAGGTTTGGGCGTCGCAACGATGTCGATAGCGGTATTGTTGAAGACGTCAGCGGGCGCTTTCGCCTGGCCGGCCTTGGAATCACCGGCCGGATACACGGGCTCGACTTCCAACCACACTGCATTCCAACCCGGCGCGAGGGTAATGGTTTGTGGAGCGATCTGAGCCTGCGCTGTAGAGGCATGAGCGACAAAGCCGGCGAGGAGCACAGCGCCCAACCATCCCAGTGACCAGAAAGAACGTTTCATGCTTGGAAGCGAGCGGGTCATGGTGAGACGAAGGTGACGTTTAAGCGGAGGAACTTGACCCGATGCGGGGCGATCGGAATTGAGGCGACAACCTGCTGCTTTCCATCGTGGGGCGGTGAAACCTGTTCGGTAATGCCGACCGTCTCCCAGTTAGCCAGATCCGACGACCACTGTGCCGTGTAGATAATATCTGTTGCGGCCAGAACCTTCGTGTAGGCGAGGCTCAAAACGCCATCGGTGACCTCAACGGACGGCAGGCTTTCCACTGAGTCGGCAAACGGGTCCATGCCCAAGGCATATTTTAGACGGTTCGAGATTCCGTCATTCGCCGGGGTGGCAGTCTCTCCACCAACCACGGGGTTACTTGCCTCCGGCCCGAACTTTGCGAGCTGCCAGAGTTCAAACGGACTTCCCGCCACAAAACTGATCGGGCTGCCGAAAGTGGTGCCACGACCGTTCGTGGCTACTGCCCGGTAATGATAGGGCGCGCCAACTGTAAGTCCGGTGAGCTGCAGTTGGAACGGCTGTACCGAAGTACCAGTTAGACCAGTACTCGCGGGCAGGTACGGCTCGGTCAGATCGATCCTGCGGATCGTCGATTGCGTGAGCTCGCCCACGATCGCGCCGCGATCCGGTGTCGCGAGTACGGAAATCGGACTGTCGAACTGGGCGACATTCTTCAAACCATTGATCGCCCCCGCCGTGCCTAGTCCCGCGAAGGTGACAACGTTGACACTTACAACTCCCCCACTCCCGATGGTGTTCGTGAGTTTGCGAATGCTGTGGTTGCCCTTGTCGGCAACGAAGATCGCGCCACCGGTATCGACGGCGAGTCCCACGGGATTGGAGAATCTGGCGGCAGTCGCAGTTCCGTTGATGAAACCAGGCGCCATCGCGGAACCCGCAAATAAGTTGGTAGTGCCGCTGGATAACACTCGCCGGATCGCGTGACTCGCCGCCTCTGTCACATACACCGATCCAGCCGCATCCACGGCGATACTTTGAGGTCTGTCGAACTGTGCAACATTCGCCGCGCCGTTGGTCGCACCCGCAACACCCGTCCCGACGAGTGTGCTCACCTCTCCATTCAAAGCGACCTTGCGGATGCGATGATTGTCGCGGTCCGCAACATAGAGCACCCCGGCACTATCGACTGCGATTCCCCAAGGTGTCGAAAAGCGCGCGGCAATAGCCACACCGTCGGTAAAGCCGGCCTCGCCTGTGCCCGAGTAGGTACGCACTTCTCCCGCTGGCGTAATGGCTCGGATGCGGTGATTGAGCGAATCACTGACATACAACGTGCCGGCGCCATCCATAGCCAAACCGACCGGTTCATTAAACTGAGCCGCCGCACCCGGGCCATTTGCGAAACCAGGAGTCCCGGTCCCGGCGAATGTACTTACCGTACCGTCTGGCGCGATCCGGCGGATTCGATGGTTCTTGGTGTCCGCCACGAAAATATTGCCCGCCGAGTCCCGCGCCAAGCTGTAAGGCTGATTGAACTTTACCTCGGTTCCCATGCCTTCGGTATAACCCGGAGTCGAGCCAGCAAGCGTGCCGACCAGCACACCATCAAATTGCCCCGTCAGCGACCACTGGAACCAGGCATTCGTGGTACTTCCCTGCGGATTCACCGTTCCATTCAAAGTGGCATTGCCAGCCCCGTTGGCAGTCACCGGCAGAGTGGTTACAGCCGGGGGAGCGAGCACCACACCCGTTACTGGGAAGATGAAGGTGCCTGCACCGGGAGCGTCACTGCTGATTGCGATCTGGCCGCTCTTGGTTCCGCCGTTGGTGTTGGCGAGAAGGGTCACCTCGAAGGTGAGTGTGCCGCCCGGAGAGACAGAATTTACGCCCGTGCCGGCCGTGAGCTGATAACCAGATGGAACGATAACCGAAGTCACGGTGAACGGTGTGCCGTTCGGGTTTGAAATCGTGAACTGCCGTGCGACAGGCGTTCCCAACGGGGTCGCGCCATAATCCACCGGGTTCGTCTGGCCATTCAGCACCTCCGGTGCGCCACTCGTGGGACCGGCCGCAATAGTGATTGGCACCGTGGGAGTCGAGAAGCTGAGGATCTCGCCCGGAACGGTCGCCTGCAGACAAGTCCCTTTTGCTCGGAAGTAATACGTCGTGCCTGGCAGCAGGCCGGAAATGTCTCTTGCGATTTGCAGGGGCGAGGTGCCGGTCAAGGTTGACGGCCACGCCAGTGTGGGCAGCGATCTCCGGGAGATTTTGCGCACCAAT
>CBINJX010000413.1:0-5357 GCA_966251085.1 uncultured Verrucomicrobiales bacterium | reverse complement strand
CGGCGGATCCTTGCCGAACACGATGCGGGCCCGAAGTCGGTACTCACAGCTCCGCGTACCCGACGCCTATATACCCGGCTGGAGCCGCAGCTCCTGGCGCAGCTCCAGCGGGTGGCGGATCCCGATACGGCGCTCACCCGGTTTGTCCGCTTCGTCGAGCGCTACGGTTTGCGCGGACTCCTCTTCGAGACGCTCCTGCGCAACCCCCGGGTGTTGGAGTTGCTCGTCCGGCTCTTCGATTCCAGTCAGGCATTTACGGAAATCGTTCTCCGCCGGCCGCAGCTCATTGAGGAGATCGCGCGAGGGCAGGGGCTTGGCGATAGTATGGCCGTTCGGAGTTACCTCGCCGGGCTCGCTCGCAATGAGGAGTCACTCGAATGGAGTGAATGGGTCCGAGTTTATCGCCGTGCGCAAGTTTTCCGGATTGGTCTGCGGGACATTCTCGGGTTTGCCACGGTTCGCGAGGTGCAGGCGGAACTCTCGGCGTTGGCGGAAGCATGTGTCGTTTTTGTCCAGCAGCGGCTCGGGTTCGCCGAGGAACTAACGGTGATCGCCATGGGGAAATTCGGCGGGCGGGAACTCGGCTACGGAGCGGATCTGGATGTCGTCTTCCTTGGGGAAAACTCAAAGGCAGCAGCGGAACTCATGCGCGCCATGAAAACACCGACGGCGGAAGGGTTGGTATTCCCAATGGATGCCAGGCTTCGGCCGGAGGGCGATGCGGGGCTGCTGGCTCTTCCTCTCGCTGCTTATGATGCATACTTCGATGGCCGCGCTCAGATGTGGGAGGCGCAGGCGCTGACCAAGGCTCGCCCGGTCAGCGGACCGCAACAGGCGGAGGCCCTGGAAGTCATTCAGCGCATCTGGCGCCGCTTCGGCCAGCGCGATGATCTCTTTCCTCAGATCGCCCAGATGCATGCCCGGGTGGTAGCCCAGCGTGCCGGACCCGATCCTGCCCTGGAGTTCAAGACCGGCGTCGGCGGTCTCATGCAGGTGGAGTTTTTCACCCAGGCGCATCAGATGCGGGCCGGGCTCTGGGAGCCGAACACGGTAGATGCGCTCGTTGCTCTCGAGGGGCAGGGGAGCATTCCCAGGGAAACCTCCGAGCGGCTCCGCGATGCCTATCTGTTCCTCCGCAAAGTAGAGGCCGTCCTGCGTCGCGCCGAGGAGCAGGGCGTGTCGCGACTGCCTGGCGATGAAGCCGCACAACATCAGCTCGCCATCCGGTGTGGCTTTGGAAAGCGAAGCCGGTTTCTTACGGCGCTCCAACAGGCTCGGGAGGCGATTGCGAAAGAGGCGGCGTTCTGATGGTGTTGGGACGGCTGGAATCATTTCTGGCACAGCCGCGCAGACAACGAGTAGTACGCCGGGGACAACCAGAAACCCTCGGGCGACAACTGGTGGTACCTCCGGGACAACTGGTGGTACCCTGCTGATAACCAGTAGTACCGCCGCGACAAATAGTCGTAGGCCAGCGACAACCAGTTGTCGCTCCAGGACAACTGGTTGTACCCGGCGCACAACCAGTTGTACCCGCCGGATAACCAGTTGTATCTGGCGTACAATTAATTGTACCCCGGGGACAACTCAGTTCCCCCTGAAGTAGAACTGGTTGTACCGCGGGATGAACTGAGTTCACTGCCAAGTACAACTAATTGTCCCCGGACTAGAACTGAGTTCACCCTGGAGTAGAACTGGTTGTACCCGGGACATAACTGAGTTCATCCCCAGGTACAACTGGTTCTACCTGGAGGGGAACTGAATTGTATCCCGGGTACAATTAATTGTGCGCCAGGTACAACTCGGGGTTTTTCGGAGCTTTCCGAGGCTCTGTTGGCGCAATGCGTCCCTCGCGAGTTGGATAGAGAAAGGTCCTTGCGAGTGGTGGTCTCCTTCCTGTGGGCGCCTTTACCGATAGCTCAGCAGTGCCGTTGCGGGGCAATCGTTGTCCGTCCTCATCCGAGCCCTGTCGACGCTATTTCAACGGTATCCCTCCCAAGGTGCCTCTGAACTCCTTGCTGCTGACACCTTCTCCGGAACGCCCGAGCAAGCCACGCACGGCACGCGTTTTCACTTGCCCCTAAGCGCCGTGCTTCCCATCCTTCGCGCCCTTTTCCAGTACCTTAACCGCTTGTTCCAATGCCTCCCGATGACTTTGTGAAAAAATTCACAAACATCGCTTGCGTTGGAAAACCCGAATCGCTTTAGTCGCCCAGACCGTGAAATCCCGCCCGATGCCCACCCCTTTTAACCTCGGCTATTCAGGCCGCAAAAACGAATAAGGCATGGCAAATATCTTCCCGCGCGGAGCAAATTGGCTCCCGATCAAGATCGTCGTTTGTCTCATTGTGCTGGGTGCTGCGGTGCCCGCTGCGATGACGTATTACTTCACGCCGAAATATACGCGCGTGGGGTATCAGCCGGTTCAACCGGTGGCGTTTCCGCATAACGTACATGTGGACCAACTCGGGATGGATTGCCGCTACTGCCACAGCCATGTGGAGGTTGCTGCGCATTCGAATGTGCCTACGACGCAGGTCTGTATGAACTGCCACCTCCAGGTTCAGCGGGAGAATCCGAAGCTGAAGCCGGTGTGGGATTCCTGGCAGACTGGCAAGCCGATCGAATGGGTGCAGATCCATAAGACTCCCGATTACGTGTACTTCTATCACTCCGTGCACGTGAACCGCGGCGTCTCCTGCGTGAGTTGCCACGGCAAGGTGAATCAGATGGAGGTTGTCTATCACGCTGAGTCACACTCGATGGGATGGTGCCTGGAGTGTCATCGTGAGCCGGAGAAGCATCTCCGTCCGCTTGACCAAGTCACGAATTTGAACTGGGTTCCGCCAACCAGAGAAGGGGAGACTACTGCAGAAGCGCAGCTGCGCATCGGCAGGGAGATCAAGGAGAAACTGGCTATCAATCCGCCCGACAAGAACTGCTTCGGTTGCCATCGCTAACTGCCGCACATGAGCAAACGCGTTTTCCATCATCCGCCAGAGTCCGCCACCGGAAAGAAATACTGGCGTTCATTGGGTCAACTGGCCAATACGCCTGAATTCCGTGAGCAGCTCGAGCGGGAGTTCCCGCAAGGTGCTGCGGAGTTCAACGGGGGCGAGGTTTCCCGCCGTAACTTCCTCCAGATCATGGGTGCCTCTGTGGCGCTCGCCGGTCTGGGTTTTAGTGGCTGCCGCCGTCCTGAGAAGCATCTGGTGCCTTTCACCAAGGGCGTCGAGTGGGGCATTCCGGGCAAGGCACTGTTCTTTTCCACATCGATGCCTACCCGCCGCGGTGCGACGCCGCTGGTGGTGAAGACTTTCGATGGGCGTCCTCAGAAGGTCGAGGGCAACCCGCTGCATCCGGTCACTCAAGGTAAGAGTGATACTTGGGCGCAGTCTTCGATTCTTGATCTCTACGATCCGGATCGTTCCCGCGAGTTCATCGAGGGAGGTGCAGTTTCTGACTCGGCTCGTTTCGAGAAGGGGCTCGATGCGCTGATTCCGAAGCTCGGTGACGGTACGGGGCTCGCCTTCCTTATCGAGAAGGGCATGTCGCCGACGCGGGAGCGTCTGCGTGCCGAGGTCGAGAAGAAGTATCCGAAGGCGCAATGGTTTACCTACGAGCCGACGGATCACGACTATACCCGCCAGGCTGCTCAGCTCGCTTTTGGCGAAGGTGTGAAGGCTGAGCCGGTTCTCGACAAGGCTGACATCATTCTTGCTCTCGATAGCGACTTCCTGAGCAGCGCGAACGGAACGATCGAAGGTCTCCGCCGGTTCACTTCGCGCCGTGATGCGACTGGACCGGACGCAAAGATGAACCGTCTCTATGTCGTCGAGAACCGCTACACGGTGACCGGCGGTATGGCAGATCATCGCATGCGTCTGCCCGCGAGCCAGATTCCGGCTTTTGCGATCGCACTCGCTGCGCAGATCGGGAAGTTGACGAATGACGCCAACTTGAACTCGCTCGTGCAGTCACTCGGCACGCCGGTGGTGAATTTCATCCCGGGCTGGGTGGAAGAGTGCGCGGCGGATCTTGTGGCCAACAAGGGCAAGAGCGTCGTCCTCATCGGTGAACGTCAGCCAGTTGTTACACAGCTCCTCGGGCATGCGATCAACGCAGCTCTCGGCGGAGTTGGGGCAACGGTAGTGGGCGCCCGCGATTTCGAGAAACCCTCGAAGACCATTGCCGAACTGGCGAAGCAGACTGCTGACAAGCAGATCCAGACGCTTTTTATCTTTGGTAGTAACCCGGCTTACAACGCGCCGGCTGATCTGGGATGGCTGAATCTTCAGGCATCTATTCCGACAGTGATTCGTCTCGGCTACTACGTGGACGAGACATCCGCCGGACCGGACGGGAAGACCCGTGTCGCCTGGCATGTACCGATGGCTCACTACCTCGAGTCGTGGCTCGACGGACGTGCATCGGACGGAAGCTACACGGCTGTTCAGCCGATGATCCTTCCGCTCTACGATGGATGGACCGAGTTGGACATCCTTTCGAAACTTGTTGGACGCCCGAAACCGGTTGGTCCTGAACTCATTCAGGAAACCTTCCGCGAAATCGCTGGGAATCCCCAGAACTTCGAGATCGCCTGGAATCGCTTCCTCCACGACGGCTTCCTCGAAAACAGCGCGCCAAAGGCGGAAGCACTTCAGTTCAATGCGGCTGCCATCGGAAAGTACGCTGCTGAGAACAAGGCTCTCCCCGTGCTGCGGGAGAACGAGTTTGAGGTGGTTCTGGTTGCCGACTCCAAAGTGGACGATGGCCGCTTCTCCAACAACGGCTGGCTGCAGGAGCTGCCTGATCCAATCACGAAGCTCACCTGGGACAACGCAGCGTGGATCAGCCCGACTGATGCGAAGCGCCTCGGCATCGAGCTGGGCAACGTGATCGAGATCATTGTTGACGGGCAGACGGTGCGGATTCCGGCCGTGATTGTTCCGGGACACCATCACCATCCCTCTCGGCTATGGCCGCGAGATCGTTGGCCGTGTCGGACAAAGTACTGGCGTGAACGTCTTCCCGCTGGTGACAAGCCGCGAGCCTTACATCCGCCTCGGGGCAACCATTCGCAAGACCGGCGAGAAATACCCGCTGGCTGTCACGCAGGAACACGGAACGCTGGAGGGACGTGGCGCCGATCTTACCCGCCAGGCGAATCTAGGAGACTGGAAGGCAAACGCGGCGAACCAGGACTACTTCAAGAAGATGGGAATGGACTCCCATATTCCGAAGAACGTCTCGCTCTACACCAACCCGCCGCTTAACCAACCCGATTCCGTCGACCCGCACGCGTGGGGAATGGCGATCGATCTGAACACCTGCTTGGGATGTTCGGCTTGTATGAT
>CBINJX010000412.1:0-5358 GCA_966251085.1 uncultured Verrucomicrobiales bacterium | reverse complement strand
CATTCAGGGACACGCCAGTCTCCAGCTCGCATTGCCGGGTCACAATCCTGATCTGGAAGCCTCGCTGCAGCAGATCGAACAGGCCGCAAGCCGCGCGGCGGAGCTAACCCGGCAGCTTCTAGCATTCAGCCGTCGCCAGATCATGCTGCCGAGGGTGATTGAACTGAGCGATCACGTCCGCCGCTTGAGCACGATGCTTCGCCGACTCATCGGGGAACAGATTGAGCTTCGATGTTTCCTACCAGAAGGACTCGCGTCGGTTTCCGCAGATCCCACAAGCGTCGAGCAGGTCGTTTTGAACTTGGTCGTCAATGCACGGGACGCAATGCCTCGGGGCGGTCGAGTCACGCTTTCAACCGGCGAAGTATCTATTGGCCTCGATCATTGCCGGGAAAATCCCGAAGCTTCGGTGGGAGAGTACATCTGCCTGAGTGTGATGGATACCGGGGTTGGGATGGACGAGGCAACTCGTGCCCGGATCTTCGAGCCGTTCTTCACTACCAAGGATGTACACAAAGGGACCGGGATGGGCCTTGCCATGGTGTACGGCATTGCAAAGCAGCATGGTGGTTGGGTGGAGGTAACAACAGCTCCTGGATGTGGTTCCACTTTCCGCGTTTATTTTCCAGTTACCACCGAGAAACCTGAGGCGAAGGGGGCACCTCATCTGCGCGACGGCACCCCGAATCGTTCCCATACGATCCTAATCGTAGAGGATGACCATGCCGTACGAGCCCTCGTGAAGGAGGTACTCGTCCACAATAACTACGAGGTGCTCGAAGCGGAGAACGCTGATGCTGCGCTCCGGATGTGGGCGTCCGCTCGGGATTCCGTCGAACTCCTGCTTACCGACGTAGTGATGCCCGGAAGCGCCAATGGTCTAGAGCTTGCACAGCAACTCTGCGCAGACCGTCCAGACCTGAAAGTCATTTATACAAGCGGCTACAGCACGGAGCTTTTCAGCGCCGATATCGCGCTCGAGGACGGCGTAAACTATCTGCCGAAGCCATACCTCTCAGCAAAACTGACTTACATGCTACGCAATGCGCTCGAGCCGGAAGCGGAGCGCACGGCCCAGACGGCTTCATAATTCCCCCTTACTGCCGCTCCCCAACCCGACTCCAAGTGCGGCGTCCAACTCTGCATAGGTCCTGGCGTTGCGGATTGCCGCGTTCACGCGATCCAAGGACGGATCATGCGACGGATGCGAAAGGAAGACGCTTCGACTCACTCCGTCATTCTGGAACGTGATCTCATCCCACTGGATCGATGAAATCTCGTGGTTGAAGCGAGCCACGGCTCGGCCGCGGAAGAATGCACGAGTAGTTTCCGGCGGATGGAAGATCGCGCGCCGGATCTCGTCTTCTTCAATGAGGCGGCGCAGTTGGTTGGTGCGGACGAGTTCGTAATAGAGACCTTGGTCCAGCGAGACGTTATGGTACTCCAAATCAATGGACTGTAGCCATGGATCGGTCCACTCAAGTCCCTCTGCTTCCTGCAGCGTCATCAGCAGAAACTTCTTCGCCACCCAGTCGAGTCGGTCGCGGCAGAGCATGACATCCTGCTGCAGATCATTCAGAATCGAATCCCATTCGCGCAGCACCCAACCAGTGTCCGGATCCGAGAGATCACAGTGCTCGCGAGCCGCAGCGAGATAGAGACGCTGCACATCGATTGCGGAAATTTTTCGTCCATCGCGCAACTCGATGATCCAGGAGTAGGTCTGGTCCCGGCTGATCGATTTGGTAGCCTCGATCGGGTTTGCAAGGTCCAGCTGCGGTGCGTGCCCCCTCTCGATCAATTCCAGAACCAAGGCTGTCGTGCCGATCTTGAGCGCTGTGGACCACTGGCTCATATTCGCATCACCAATGATCACGTGGAAACGCCGATAGCGTTTGGAATCCGCATGCGGCTCGTCCCGGGTATTTACCAATGGCCGACGGTTCATCGTATCGATCGAGCACAGCACGCTGAAGAAGTCTGAACGCTGCGCAATCTGATAGATCCCCTGCTGTCCCTGTGCGTCTTCTCCTTCGACCCCCATCTTGCCCGCACCGGCAAAGATTTGGCGCGTGACAAGAAATGGAACCACATCACGAACAATACGGTCCCAAGGGACGTCCCGCGACATGAGATAGTTGTCGTGGCAGCCGTACGAGTGACCGACAAAGTCTGTATTGTTCTTGTAGAGCCTTGTCTGCTGCCCCTCGGGCAGACGCGCATTACGCCGGCGGGCGCATTCATTGAGTATCCGTTCGCCCGCCTTGTCCTGTGCGAGGATCTCACGAAGCGTGGAGCACTCTGGAGTGGAGTACTCGGGATGGGCATGATCATTGTAGAATCGCGCTCCGTTGCTCAGGACAAGATCACTCTTGATCTCCTCGAACGAGAGCGGGCGGTTCTTGTCGAGTTCGAAATAAGCGGCTTCATCCGTGTCCTGCAGAAGCTCAGCCGCACGAAACCCGCGCGCGTCCTGATGTGGGTCCTCGAGATCGTAGTCCCACTTCATCGAGGCGCCATTCTCCGTATAGGAGCGAACGATCTCGATCGATTCCCGCACCACATCGAGACCTTCCAATCCATCGACCGTAATACCGTATTCCGTTTCGATGCCGAATACGCGTTTCATGTTAAAGGAAATAAGCGCGAGGAGCGCTGGCGTCGAGTGAGCATCTGTGCGTGAGGTTAAGTGGACGGGTGACGCTTCCGCATCACCACATACCAGACAGCGATGAACGGCAGCGCCAGGACGAGCATGGACAGCAGGTAGCCGGACCAGTTCAGATCAGTATCCATACGCAGGTCGAAGCCTTCGCGCCGGTACTCCAGCAGCGGAAAAAGGATCTGTAGCGTCAGCAACACCACGACGATTGTTGCGAAGATAGAGTGATGCCGCAGGTACCAGAGAGCGACTCCAATTCCCGCGAGGGCGGGAGCAATATGCATCAGCCCCCATGCGAGTTCGAAGTTGTGATAAGGATTACTCCCCCGCCCTCCGAGGGTACGCAGTTCGCTCAGAAACGGAACAAATCCGGCAAAAACGATGTAAGCCAGGATGGCACGTATCCAGAAGTGCGGGATGTGCGTCGGAGCAGGCACCCGCAACTCCTTAGATGATTCCGCTGACTCGCGTCGTGGCGCGCGCTTCCCCCGGGCGAACCGGCGCGACTTTCACGACGTTCTCACTGTCATAGTCGATCAGGTGCAGCCAGTCCTCCGTGATATCGGTCGGCGGGAAGATGTCATTGTTCGCGTACTCCGCGTCGAACGAGAGCCGCAGATCCTCTTCACTGATCCCCTCCTCCTCGCGACTGTTGATCGCGCGCTTGATCGCAAGCCCCTTCGCCCTTTCCACAATCGAGGCAATGATCGCACCGCTGATGAGATCGCCACGATAAAGCGTCTCCTTCTTGCCACTTCGGAGTGTAATTGAGAGGAACTTGTTTTCCTCTCGACGGGAGAACGCAAGCTCCACCATTCGTTCGGCCAACAGATCCGTAGCTGCAGCGACGCTCCCCGTCTCACGCACCAGAGCCGGATCGTAGGGCAGGTTTGGGGAAAGATAGATCTTGAAGATCTCCTTGGAGCCAGCGCGATCCGGGCGGTTCACCTTGATCTTCCGATCGATACGACCTGGCCGCAGAATCGCGGGATCGATCAGATCCGCCCGGTTCGACGCAAGGATAATTACCACCTCGTTCAGCGAATCAATGCCGTCCATCTCCGTGCAGAACATCGGCACGAGCGTCGAGAGGATGTTCGAGAAACGCGTGGCCCGACGAGT
Organism: uncultured Verrucomicrobiales bacterium; assembly: GCA_966251085.1. Lineage (GTDB taxonomy): Bacteria > Verrucomicrobiota > Verrucomicrobiia > Chthoniobacterales > Chthoniobacteraceae > CBINJX01. The sequence continues at coordinate 1,574 of CBINJX010000412.1, read as the reverse complement.
TCCGAGGATCGATTCGGCCTCATCGATAAAGAGAAATGGAAGGAATCCTTCACGGCGCTTCTCACGCGCAGTGGCGAAGATCTCCCGCACCATCCGTTCGGATTCGCCCACCCACATGTTCAGGATTTCCGGCCCTTTGATATGCATGAAATATTCACGCATCTCCTGCCCGGTCTCCTTCTTGAGTTGCTGGGTGAGATTGTAAGCTGTGGCTTTACCGATCAGCGTCTTACCGCAACCGGGAGGTCCATACAGGAGGAATCCCTTGGGAGTGGAGTGCTCAAAGCGGCGAAATAGATCGGCGTGAAGGAGGGGCAATTCGATGGCATCACGGATCGCGGCGAGAGCGGCATCCTGACCGCCAACTTTTTCCCACGGCAACTCAGGTACTTGATCGAGGAAATATTCGTCGGAATGTGGCCGGGCCAGAACTTCGATGGCGACCTTGTAGTTCGCATCCACCCGGATCTCATCGCCCGCCTTCAGCTTCTCCCTTAGGAGGAGATCGCTCCGCTGAATCACGAGCGACTGCATCCCGTGTTCATTTCCTACGCGGATACGATCCGGCCCCAGCACTTCATTGACCTTTGTCACCGGACCGGTCTTGTCGAAACCAAGGTCTCCGACAACCGCGTAAGCTTCGTTCACCAGCACACGCGTTCCACGACGCAGAGAGCGGATATCGACCCGCGGATCGACGTTGCAGTAGTAATCCGCGCCAGCCACCACGATCTGCGCGGTCTCCGGCCCTGGAGCTGAGAGAAAAGTTCCGATCCGGTTTGCTGGCGACGTCACCTTCTTAACGATCTGTTCCAGCTTTTCGATGGCCTGCTGCGCCTCAAACACCATGTCCTCCTGCTCGGCGGCTTGCATTCGAAGCTCCATCAACTCTCGCCGGATGATATCACCTGGCGGTAAAGCGGCGATGATTCTGTCGATTCTATCTAGAATGCCTGCGGGTTCGCTGGCGCCGGGGAGATCGAATGGCTGCGCGTCCATCAGTTCATCGAGTTTTTAAAGCATACGCCCGCATGCGCGCGGAGCAAATGAATGTCGTGGAAGTGTCCGCATTTCGCGGGCACAATGCGCCTACGGGATGCGGAGTTGCCATGCTCAAATGGTAGCCGTGAGGGCTCCGGAATCCTCCGGCAGCGGATGAAGTGGAGGATGAGCCGCGCGAGCTTGAGCGATAATTTCGCGTTCAGCCTGGGTGAGTGACGTAAAAATCGCATCTGCTTCGGCTTCCTCGAAACGCCTGCGCCGGCGCGCATCCACCTCCGCACCGGTCCAGAGACCAACATAGATGCGAGCCCCCTTTACTCGTTGGCGAAGCCGCTTACAAACCAGGCTCGCAGGCATAACGGAGCGAGGCGGGAGGCAGGAAACAAGAATTACGCGAGTTGGCCCTTGCGATACCTGGTCCACCATCTCACTCGTCAAAAGTTTCGAGGGACATACCTGAACTGCGATTCCATTACATGCGAGCAAGCGGGCAAGCCTGTGTGCGATCAACTCGTCGGCGTTGTTACACGCCGGCAGGCAGATCAGCGCAGGGGGCTCGTCCGGTATAGGAC
>CBINJX010000411.1:0-5359 GCA_966251085.1 uncultured Verrucomicrobiales bacterium | reverse complement strand
TCGGGGGTATCGAGTGTCTGTGTGTTCCACGTCTCGCCATCGCTGGTGGTCGCCCGCCAACTGACGCGCTGCTTTTGGGCATAGAGATCGACGTCGCCGATCACCACAAACATTGCGCCGCCTTCGCCATCGCCAAAGGCACTTTTGCGAGCATGGATCGAACCTTTGAAGCCTAGCTTCTCCCCGATTTGAAACGTCTCGCCATCCGTGGACCACAATAACTCGGCATCATGCGCCGCAACAAAACGCTCGTTGCCGAACGCGATCGTAGCGACACGGCCTTTCAGCTTCGGGAGTTCACTCCACTTCGTGCCATCACGCGTCGCCAGGATGTGCCCCACCTTCGCGCCGCCTCCGACTGCGATAAAGCGCCCCAGACCGTAGGCAACATTGAACAGCACATCATCGTTGTCCTTCGCCTCGTCGCTCCAACGCTGATCGTGCTCCCAGGTCACTCCGTCGCGAGAAGACGCACGTCGGCCGCCATATCCGACTGCCACGTAGAGGCGCGCGGATTCCGCAAGAGAGGTGGCTGTCAGGAGCAGGAAAAGAAGGATGGCGATCCGCTGGGGCATGCTGGAAGGGAGGAACTTTGAAGGTGAATAGTTGAGAGCAACCAACGATCGGGGGGGCGAGTGAAGGCAGGAGAAAAGTAATCAGCAAGCAGGGCACTCGTGCGGCACTCTTGATCTGGATCAAGTTGTATCGCGGTTCCCGTGTTCTCACGCTGGTCACCTGGTCCACTCGACGTATTTTCCCGATCATGAGTAGCACCAATACACCCGCGGCGCAGCTACCCGAGCTTGCCGATCGTGCCGGCATCGAGCGACTCGTGAATACATTTTACGACAAGGTCCGACGCGACGAGATGCTTGGTTTCATCTTCAATGACGTGGCGAAGACAGACTGGGGTGTGCACTTGCCAAAGATGTATGCGTTTTGGGAGACGGTGATCTTTGGCACGGGTGGCTTTTCAGGCAATCCGCTCGCTGCTCACATGCGTCTCGTGCCGCTCACCGAGATGGGGCGGCCGCAGTTCGATCGCTGGCTGGCGGTGTTCGTTGCCACGGTCGATGAACTCTTTTCGGGGGCGAAGGCGGAACATATCAAGGCGTGCGCCGCCGACATGGCAAATGTCATCCACGCACGGATCAATAATGTTCAGCAGGCTCGCTTTGATCCGGCGACGCTCACACCCGAGCAGCGTGCGCGGTATGCGAAATACAAGGCATCAGCTTGACGGTAGGTAAATGCTTGAGGGGTGAAGGGCGTGTGCCGGCGGAACCAATCGGGGGCAAGTAGCGGTGTCTGAACGGATTACCGATCAAGTATCACTGGCTGCCTTCTTCACACCTTACCGCGTCCCGCTCGTTGGGCGCTCTCCACAGTCTTTCCGTGTTTATGAGCTCATACTCCTGTCCTCACTTCGATCTCGCTAACGATTATTGCATGCGCCTCGGTACTGATTGTGTTCCCGGCCGGGCGGGGTGCGTCCTTCGGGGGAAGGTGGAGTTTGCTGTACCCGCCGAGGAGCGTGTCCGCGCAAGGGAGGAGGAGAAGCGGCAACGTGCGCTGAATCATCCGGCGCAAATCGAGAAAAACAGCTCTGGTGCTGAACGGAGAAACCGAAGGGGATGACCTGAAGGAGTGATCACGCGATGCCAAACGCCTCTTTCAGCATTGCCAAGCTCTTCGGAACTGCCGTTTCCGGCGCTTCCTTCCCTTCCATCTCGAGCGAAACCCACCCCCTATAACCCGCCTTGTAAAGGATCTGGGCGATGCGTTTGTAATCGAGGTCGAGCGTATAGAATTCGCCCCCGCCCGGATACGTCTTCGCCTGCACGAAGACAGCGCGGGGCGCGATTTTCTCCAGCTTATCATACGGCTCCTCGAGGAAGTTTCCCGTATCCAGCAGAGCTCCGAACCATCGGGAGGGAATGGCGTCCAGAATGCGGATCATCCCTTCCGGAGTGCGGCTGAGCCCCCAGTGATTTTCCAAAGCCAGGACCACGCCCCGGTCCTCTGCGAGAGCCACACACTTGGACAGCCCATCGATCGCCCATTTAAATCCGTCCTCTTCCTTAACCCCGCGGGGTGGCGGCTCTTCACCTCTGCGTTTCATCAATTCATTGAAATCGGGAATCGTGCCCCAGGTGCCGGTGTTTACGCGGATGCAGGGGATTCCGAGCGCGTAGGCGATCTCGATGCATTTCTCTGTATGAGCGGTCCACTTGTGGCGCTCCGCCGGGTTGGGGGAGATGAAGCTCTGGTGTGTGGAGAGACAGTTCAGCGCAACGCCGGCCTGGAGTGCGTGCCGCTTGAGTTTGAGGCAGTAGGCGTGAAGCTCGGCATTCAGCGGTGTGTTTTCATCCAAATCCATCTGCCGGTGGAGGATGTCCACACCGGCTACTCCGAGTGCCGCCGTGCGATCGATGACCTCCTCAATGGAGACCTTCCTGGGAGTGAAGTGCCAGAAGGAGTACGACGAGATACCGAGTTGTACGCGTGGTGTAGTGGCAGGTTTCGCTGCAGGGGTATCCGTTTCAACACCAAGAGTAGTACGGCTGGCACCTGCGATCGCAGCGGCTGCGGCGGTGGTAAGAAATGAGCGGCGGTCCATGAAAGGTGAGGGGTATTGCCTCTGCCCCATATCAATGGATGCACTACACGACGAGCATCACTTGGCACTTTCGCTTTTGGGGAATGCGTCCTCATGAGTTCTCCTCGCCTGCGTCGGACGGCTCATAGGGATAGCCGTTCAACTCCTAAGTGCCTTTAGCTTACGCATTTATCCGTCACAAATCTGACGATTTTCTGCTTGATAATCGTAGAAGAGTCACTCGTTGACGCCGTCTGTGCCGAGTGGTAGCTTCCGCGCAGCTTTGCCGGAAGGTCTCCTATGCTCGACCGCCAAGTCCTTGTTCTGAACCGCCTGTGGCAGGCAATCAACGTCTGCTCAGTCAGACGGGCTTTCTCTCTCCTCTGCGCGGGCCACGCGCAAGTCGTTCACACGGATGGGGGGAATAACTTCTTCACCCACGACTTCGAAAGCTGGCGTGATCTTTCCACCCGCGAACCGGAGTCGGAGATGGTCCACACGATCTCCTTCAAGATCCGGGTGCCGAAAGTGATCGTACTCCTGCTCTTTGATCGAATGCCGCGCAAAGAGGTGAAATTCACCCGACACAATATTTTCGAACGGGATAAGAATACGTGCCAGTACTGCGGGAAGCATTTCGACCGGAAGGAACTCAATCTTGATCACGTCATCCCGAGGGACAAAGGCGGGCTCACCACATGGGAAAATATCGTCTGCTCGTGTATTCCGTGTAACACGAAGAAGGGGAACCGGTTGCCTCATGAGGTAAACATGAAGCTGATCCGGAAACCCGAGCGTCCGAAATGGCGCCCCTTCGTTCACATTACCTTCGACAGCCATGTGCATGATTCATGGCGGCACTTCATCGATCTGGCCTACTGGAACGTAGAGCTGGGGGATGGGAGTTCCCCGTAACGCAGACATCCCTGTCTGCGGGGTGCCCCGACCATCTTGGTCGGAGGCTCACCACCGTGGCAGTTCTGAGCTATTCGATTTTCTCTGAAAGTGCCAAGTGCCGAGTGAAAGTGCCAAGTGGGCATCCCTCCTGGTGAAAGTCTCACTGATTACTGATTACTGACTCACTGATTACTTTCTTCACCATCTTCACGCGCCCCGCCCGTTAGTTGCTTCTCTGAAAGTGAATAGTTGAGAGCCGCGCATCGGCGGATCAAAGCAGGTGAGGCAGGCAAAGCTGGGGCTGTTTACTGACTTCTGAGCACTGTAAACTGAGCCCTTTCTTCCCGCCTTCACGCCCCGCTCGTTTGGTGCTCTCAACTCTCCGCCCTAACCTTTTTCACGGTTCAATCGTCACCACCGTGCCGAGCTTCACCTTGTTGTAAATCAAGGGAGCAATCGGGGCGGGGAGGCGGATACAGCCGTGTGAGGCGGGATAGCCGGGAAGAATGCCGACATGCATTCCTACTCCGCTGTTGGTGAGGCGCATGAAATATTTCATCGGCGCGCCCACATAACGTGTACCGCTGGGAGCCGAATCCACTTTCAGGGAAATTCCGGAGCGAACCACCCGTCCCTTTTTGTCCACGAAATCACCGTAAATACTGGAGCGGTGGTCGATATCTTTCTCGGTGATTTTGAAAGTGCCGGTAGGAGTCGAGCCGGCTTTCTTTCCGGTCGAGACCGGCGTGTCGATATAGAGCTGGTCGCCCGCATACACGTAAGCGCGTTGTTTGGAGAGGGAGACCACCACGCGCGCATTTTCCGGTCCGATTAACGGTTCGATGGCGGGATTCACCTCCGGTGGAGCCTGCCGGTGAATCAATTCCTTTGCCTTCCGCATCGGTTTACGGCCGAAAACTTGGGCAGACGACTCGGTCGTGCCGAAGCTTCCAAACCAAGCAAAGAGCACAATGGCGACTATGGGGTGAAGGCCTACGGTTCTCATTGGTCCGCTTGGAGAGTGGCAGGTAATTAACGATGGGCAAGTGTCCGCGCAACCGGATTTGCGAATGCGCTCGGTGCGGTGTGTCGATGCAGGATAGACGTGCAGGCTTTCCGGGGTGGATATGGAGACTGAAAGCGCACACTCATCCTCTTACGGACTCATAGGCGCCAGCGGTGATGGCGCGCTCCCACCTTGACGGATTCGCGCGAGATGCAGGTGCTTGAGAGGCCGGTGAGCTGCGGACAGCAGAGTGGGGTACGCTTCCAGCGTGCCCGGGGTGGATGTGGATACCAGAAGGCGTGTTGCACACTCTCTCCGGCTCGGGTACGCGGCAGCGATGAGGACGTGCAACCCAGAGGGCGCGTGGCTACCCTGGCGGAGTTGGGGGAGATGCAGGTGTTCGGGAGTCGGTGAGCTGTGGAGCACCTTCTGAGCACGCGGGACGCATGCTCCACTCTGCTGCACGTAGTTTCAGATGCCCTTTGCCCGGGGCAAAATGCGCCAAACGCACCTTTTTAGTGCGTCTTCTCACCTTTTTACCCCGTTCACGCACCTTTTTACCCCGTGTTGCCACCTCTTCGGGTGCATATGCACCTCCGAGCCGCGTGCTCTCACCAAAAAGGTGAGTGGACGCACCTCGCAAGTGGCAGCACGCACCAGAGTCGGTGCGTGCTTCCACCTCTTCGGGTGCAAATGGACCAAAAAACCGCGTGAACGCACCAAAAAGGTGGCAAGGCGCACTGAAAACCCGCGTGAACGCAGTAAAAAGCCGCGTGAACCGGGTGAAAAGGTGCGTTTGGCGCATTTTGACCAGCGTGAAGCGCATTTTGGCCGGCATCCAACGTACAGGTACCCGC
>CBINJX010000410.1:0-5367 GCA_966251085.1 uncultured Verrucomicrobiales bacterium | reverse complement strand
ATACCCTGAATTTCAAGCAGCGTAGTCATAGTTCTCATTCTCGTTGAGCGGGGTCGCCACGACGGAACCCCAATTTGGTTCAGCTCGTCAGCCACTGTAGTGCTCAGGCCTTTCCAAGCCACTCGACCCGAGTTCTCTCAGCAGCGCCGAGCATGCCTCCTCACACCGCCGGCAGGCCCCCGCACAAGCCTCACAGTACTCCCGCTCTGGAGTATTTTTCTCACATTCGATTCTGCAGTGTTTGCAGGCGAGAGTACAGGATTGTAGCTGCGCTTTCAGGATCTCTAAATCCGTTTCACACTGCCGCAGCGTGATGTCGCCGGTTGCTCGGCAAATCGAAGCACAATCGAGGTTCAACCGGATGCAGCGTTTCAGTTCTACATTTTCTCCTTCGCTGAGGCAGGCATCAGCGCAGGCTATGCATACTGCCGCACATTCAAGGCATTCTTCGACACATTGGCGCCGCGCATCATCTGCAACGGCGCTGTGGGCATCAAGGAGGGTTCTCAAACAGGAAAGCATTGTTGGTTGCGTGGCCCGACAACGGACGATCCCCAGTGAGGGTTTTCATCCGCTGATCATATTTTCGCTTTTGAGGCATGCTTGAGCCTCATTCCATTCCTGCGATTGTTTTGCAGATCTTGCTCTGACGCTGCGGCCGAATCGCCTTGGACCCTCCTTATGCGGTGCTCCGCCTAAAATGCGTAACCACTTCCACCAAAATATCATACGGTCTGAACCCGACGATAATGACAGGAGCTTGACCCGGCACCCGCAGGATGAGCGATGGAAACCGCCCGATCGAACGGTAGCGGGTTAGCATCAGGTCGGCGCGGAACGCTTCCAATGCTCCCGCTCCATCCAGGTCCGTCTCAAACTGCCGAGCATCAAAGTCGCCGGAAGTCTGGTTCTGGAGTTCTTTCGCGATCTCTACGAGCACGGATTGGCGAGCGATGTTACGACGCTGGCACATCACCGCCTCCCGAGCTTTATGAAGGTAGCGATCTCCATATTGGCGCGATTGAAGTTCGGCCGCTTTGACAGCGATGCAGGCCGGGTAGGATGACTCTGGCGGATCTTCGATCCAAATCCGCGGATCTATTGGTGCTCCCGTACGGTGGTGTACTTCAAGCCACTGCGGCCCAACCTGGGCCGGTCGATGAATTGAATTCAGTGGATCCTCGAAGGCCGTCCAGTCCGCCAGCATTCCTCCCATTCGATATTGCCATCTAAGCCGGCACCCGAGTTCATCCCGGAGCCGGCGCCAGTGCGGTTCCATCGCCCAACTCCACGAACAGAGTGGGTCAGTGAAGTATTCGATTTCGATGTCGTTTGGGATGGACCGGGTTTCCAGGTGAGTACTGCAGGTAGACACCCCAGGTAAGCCTCCCTGAGCATCTCCACCGGGTACCGAAGAACTGAACAGCGGCATCGAAATAGGAGAATCCATCAGCGCGCGGAGTCCTCCAATCCAGTCGGGCTCTCAAGCTGATGGCGTATGTAAGTGGACCATTGATTCTCCCCGGTCGGCACCGCTCGCTTCACTTCTGCGCTACGCTCAGCGCTGAGTTTCTCATTCATCGCCTGAACTTCCGCCTCGGTGTGTGTCGTACCCTGCGGCTGATGACGAACTTCGCCGCGTGTTTCGATGACATGCTTGATCGGATCCTCAACGTACTGCCAGCTTTCGCCAGGCCCCCAAGGGCCTTGCCCCTCATTCCAGGGGCCACGGGCACTGGCTCCGTTCGACATGTTGAAATAAGTGTGGGTGTGCTTCGGGTCGCCCTGCAGGACGCCGGGAGGGAAGTTCGGTTGGATTGTTTCCAGCGCAGCCGAGAACATCTGGAAGTGCGCGATTTCGCGGGTCATTAGAAAACGCAAGCTGTCCTGCACGTACGAGTCGTCGGTGAACTGCAGGAGGTATTCATAAACGATCTTTGCGCGCGATTCGGCGGATATGTTGGATCGGAGATCCACGGTGAGATCGCCATTCGCGTTTACGTACGAGCCGTTCCATGGCACTCCCTGACTGTTGGTCAGTGTCGGTCCGCCACCGGAGACCACGAAGAACTGCGGGTTCACAAACGCGTCATGGACCATCTCATCACGAGCACCCTTGCCGTTGAGTAGCTTCATCAGGTCACAGCTCTCGACTGCATTTTTCAGCTCTCCATTCACATTTCCAACGAGCATGGTGATCGTGGCTCCGACCACTTCTAAATGGCTGAACTCCTCGGTCGCAATATCCATGAGGAGGTCATACTTGTCGGGAAACGCCTGCCGGGCGGCGAACGCTTGCACGAAGTACTGCATTGCGGCTTTCAGCTCACCATTCGGGCCGCCGAACTGTTCCAGCAGAAGACTCGCGAACCGCGGGTCTGGCTTTGACACTCGGGCGTTATACTGTAGCTCTTTGACGTGGTAGAACATGGTCTTGTAGCGTTGTTTTTGTGATCCCCATCTGCCGCGCGAGTATCGGTCACCCGATGCGCGTCCATGTGGCAAGACGCCCCTGATTCGCGGGTCCATGTTCGGAAGGCCTTGCCCGCAACGTCAATAAAAGGCCATCTCGTTCTACTATGGTAGTCCCTGTGCTCGCGAGTTCTTTGGACTCTTTGTTTTTGAGTAGAGAACGACATCTCGACTTCTTTCAGTCCGAGACGGAACTGGTGGCCAGAGTGCCCAGAGTAAAGACGCCCGATGGCAAGGTGTTGCAGATCAAAGTGCCATGGGCCCGGCCGGGCAACGGTTTTACGCTGCTCTTTCAGGCGCGGAACATGTTGCCTTTGCATGGAGATGCTCGTCAGTGATGCTGTGCGGCTTCTGCGAGAGCAGGACACGCGGCCTCGGTGGGTGATGGAGCACTACGTGGAGGAGGCTCAGCGCAAGCAGAACTGGAGCAAAGTGAAGCGGGTGCTTGCTGATGAGACCAGCGCCCGGCGTGGGCACCGCTACGTGAGCTGCTTTGTCGATGCCGATACTCGCAAGCTTCTGTTCCTGGCAGAATGCCGTGGGAGCGAGGTGCTCGGAGAGTTTGTCGAAGCGCTACGAGCCCATCGAGGCGCTCCGGAGCAGATTGAGCTTGTGGCAATGGACATGGGTGGCGCGTACCTGAAAGGAGCCCGGGAACACCTGCCCAAACAGAGATGGTCTATAATCACTTTCACCTGATGCAAATGGCTGAGCGGGCGCTGGATGAGGTCTACCAGGAACTGCGGCACCAGGGAGCCGATCTTTACCAAGGGCTCTGGGCCTTGCAAGGCAATGCGTGAACCCGAAGCGAAGAGCAACTCGCCCGGCGTGAAGCGCTCTTCCGAGAGTACCCGCAACTGGGCCGTGCTATCATGGTGCGCGAGAGCCTGCAGGGTGTGCTCGCCCAACTGGAGAGGACTTCTGCGCTGGCGGTGTACTCGGGCCAAACGCAGCCGTCCGAAAACGTCCAAGAAGCTCACCGATAACGTCCGAGGACACTGGGACGGGATCACCGCGTTCATGCAGACCCGCGTCGCTAGCGGAGTGATCGAGGCAACCAACGGGCTCCTCCAACGTGCCAGCGCATAGCCCGCAGTTTCCGCTCCTTTGCCAGATTCCGCACTGTCGCCCTCATCAAAGAAGGCCGCCTCCAACTCAGCCTACCGCTGCTTCTACCTACTTGAAGCAGGAAGAGGCGCGTACCTGTTCTCGGTTCCTGCCACACCGCGGAAAGCAAGATGTGCAAAGAAAATCTTGTGCAGAACAGTTGTTTTGCTTCCGCTAGCCTAGCTAGGCTACACGCACTCGAACGTTCTGTCGCGTTTGCTTGCCGACAGACTGCGTAAACCAAGCCAGCGCCCCCCGGCTTTCAGCGTCTACTGATACTCGACTTGTCAGCAATCTCGCTTTGCTGCGCATCTCACCGAGTCTCCCAACAAACCAGCAATCGTTCCTATGGCAGCTCCCCAAATCATCTCACGAACCATCGCCGTCATTCTCGCGACTTGTTCGGTAGTGGCTCCAGCAGCCGTTGCCCGCGATATCCACTTTGAACAGCGCAACGCAGTTGGACATCTGCTAGGTCCTTACAACAGCGCGTTTTTTTTCCGGCACAACTCCTCGTTTCGATACTCCGGCGCTTTTCACTTCCACCACTCGCTGCAGCACGATCTCCTGCAACTCACACCGCTTGAAAGGCGGCATGCGGTGGACGCTGAGTTTGACCAGCGGGTATTTGATTTCGTGCGGGAGAAAAAGGCTTACACCGAGCCAACGATGGAACTGTACGGCCAGTATGTGGCGCGGATGGCTTGGCGCGTCTATCGTGCGATCGATTGGACCCACATGCATCACGAGCAGACCTACGACATCATGTCCGATGCAGGCATCCCGTGGGAAAAGAAGAAGGAATGGACAGACAAGGCAGTGGCCTACTACCTCAAGAAAAATCCGGTTGCACGTAGCGTGGCACCGCTTGATGTGACGATGCGGCGGGCAGGAGTAATGATGAAGCCCTACTTCACGTACTATCGGAACTACTACCCGCAGTCGAACAGCCAAGCTTGGATCGCGCATTGGTGGCACCCAGTCATCTACGAGGCAATAATGATTTCCGGCAATGGGCGTGCTCAGGAGCAGAACATCGGCGCAACGAACGCCACCATGTTCGACGCCGTTTATCCCGATCGCCCGGAGCGCATGCTGCTGAGCCGCGAGATCATGCCGCGCTACAGCCGGATGTCGCCGGAGTCAGCGAACATTTTTGATAATCTCCACATGCTGCACGGAGTCGTTTACGACATCCTCGCCTACGAGGGATGGAGCGAGAGCGAGAAACGTGCCGAGCTTTATCGGTTCATCGATGCCATGAGCTATCGCCCGGGAGATGAGAGGCTCGCACGCAAGTTTCGCACTCCATATCCCAACGTGGATCCGCGCGTTTACTCCCCATGGATGCGGGGTCCGGAAGGTGAGATGAGCCGCATCATGAAGGAAATGATGGACGAGATGATGCCAATGATGATGCCGAAGGGCATGTCACCAGCACGGAAGGCGCAAGTCATGGCCCAGTTCAAAATGAAGATGAAGATGGGTATGCAACCGGGCGAAATTCCGGGATCACTCCACGATGCAATGATGAAGATGATGCCCGGAATGACGATGGACCCCGCCGCCGTGGAGCCGGGCAAGACTCCGCAGAAGATGGTCGATACCATGCTCGCGGGCTGGGAGCGCAAATATGGTGGAATGCCTGATATCGCGCCATGGCCGATGGAGCATCAGCCCCATGCTACCACCACGGCCTCGAACTGAAACAGCATCCACTCCTGAAATTATGACACGGTCAATCTACCTTGGAACACTTGGTGCCCTTGCCGGCTTCTTCGCATGGAC
>CBINJX010000409.1:0-5380 GCA_966251085.1 uncultured Verrucomicrobiales bacterium | reverse complement strand
GGTACACCAGTGAAAGTGGTCGAGTCACCATTCCCCGGACTTCCCCCGACAGAGACACTCGACCGCCAATTCGCTGCAAGTGCGTGATTGGGATTCGAGGTTGGATTAATGAGTACCAGGGAGACCCCCGCTCCATCGGGAGACTGCGGCCACGGTGCATCATCGCTGTATGAGAAATCCCGAATGATCTGTCCGCCCGCATCCAGAAGTTGGAGCCGTTCCCCACTATTTGCCAGCCGATTACTACCGTCTGCCGCCTGATACTGCCCCAGGATCACACCTCCTGATCCGTACCGTTGTTGAAAAGCCGCCTGATTGCCGACCACCAACGCGCGACCGCCCGGCGCAAGCGTGGCGGCCGGGAATGAGAATGTAATTCCCTGTGTGAACTGCACCCCGGCGAGGTTGATGGTCGCAGTTGAGCTGATGTTCATGACTTCGATGAACTCAAAAAGTTCCGGATCGGCGAACCCGGCCCCCTGCTCCGCTGTGGAAGGAACTGCCGGGTTGTACATGATCTCAGAGATGACCAGATTGGCAGCGCTGGCCGGAACCTGTGTGCCCGTGCCGTTCACCGTCACGGTATCCGATCCGATGAGGACACCCTGCCGGTTGTAGGCTGCGATTGTGATCATATTCACTCCAGGCACAATCGGAACCTGCGCTTGCCAGGTATTGTCATCGACCCAAGTCAACACCAGCGGCCCACTCGCGCCGGCGACACGCAGTTCGAAAATATCAACCCATGCGTCGCCCTGAATCGTCGCAAGTGCGCCATTGAACGTCGCCCCATCTGTCGTGGTGATGCGATACGGCACCTCTGAAACTGCGTTATCGATTGCATTGAGAACACTCGCCCGGCGAGCATCCACGTAGTTGAGGTGTGTCGTGAGATCCTCCGTCGGGAGAAACGTGCTATAGTGCTGTGCCCAAGGTTGCAGGTACGACCGGTTGAAGACCGTGTTGATCAAGTCGAGCAGGTGCGCGTAGTAGGCACGCTTGTTGCCAGGATCGGTGAGAAGCTTACTCAAATCGCCGTTCTGCACGGGACTGGAGGTCGCACCGAGATTGAAGGCAAAGTCCATGTCCCACGGGAAATACATCGCTTTCCCATCTGTAGGACGGATGAAGAAATAGGCATTGTGCTGCGACCCCGAGCTGTAGGAGTCGCCAATCCCGAACAGTGTCTGCACGGCAAAGGCCCGCAACCATTGATCCACATCGAGCATTGCCTTGGTTTGAGTATGGAAGGTTGGTGAGTTCGAAGATTGTCCCAGGGCCGCGATCATATTCATCAGCCCCGTATAGTCGTCGGCACTGCGGTTGTTCTTGATGAGCCAGTGCCAGCGATACAGTTCCTTGCTGGCCCCGAGGCTCGTCACACTCACTCCAGCAACAGTATCCGGCTCGGGGACCTTCAGCCCCTCCGGAGAACCGTCCGCCGTCGTAGTCGGCGAGTAAATCAGTTCGTATTCGAACATCTGTCCGTCACTGCCATTCGTGAACTGATTATCGAGCCACTCGTCATTGAACCGCGACTTCTGCATGATCGCCGCACCGGTATGTTGGGAGCGTGGAGCAATCACCCGGATCAGATCATCGTACATCCCCGGAATCCCTCCTGCCCGGTTGACCGCGTGTTTCACTAGGATTTCCTTCTGGCTGTACTGATTCCCTGCGCCCGAGCGATCGATGGCGATGTACTCGTGACTCCCGAGGAACTTTTGCTCGACTGGGAATCGGATATTGAAACCGACCCGCACCGTCTGATTGCGTCCACGCTCGCTTCCTTTCAGCCGTACGCTGCAGCCGTAATACACATCCTGCTCATTGTAGATGACCGTACACGGAAGACGGTCATTGCTCATGACGTTAGTGTTCGTGTGAAGGAAGTCGCTATCCGCAGTGGGCAACACGATCCGAACATTGTTTGGCTGACTCGTCCCGTTATCCAGGATCGCCAGCCCGTCGTCCCATGGGATCATTGCCCTCGCACCAGCGCCTGCCGCAGGAAATGTCGCCGTTGCGCCGAGTGCGTCAATTGCCTGAACATAAAACTGAACCTTGGCGCCGCTGCTCTGCGCGGGGATCACTCCCGTCCAGATTCCCTGCTCTTGAGTCATACCGGTGGTTTCCCAGTCAGTACCGTCGATGTTATAATAAAGCGTAAGAGCCGCGATGCCGTCAGGATCCGCTGCGATGGCAGTGACGGTAGCGCTCTGGCCTGCGGCTGGTACTGCAGGCGAATGCCGCAGATAGGAGTAGGTTGGCCCGAGATTGGCAACAATCCGCGAGTTCGGGCCACCGGGGGTGCCGTTATTACCCGGAACCGGAAGGAGTGAGGTCCGCGCGGCGCGATTGAAGTATAGCCGGGTATTGAGTTGATTAGATCCACTGAGCCAGCGCGCACGGAATGAGATTGTGTAACTGCTCGCATTGCTCAGTGACACATAGCTGCCGCCGCTCTTCAGCGTCGTCTCCGCGTGATTGTGCATGTGCTCGCCCGCACCCGTCGCGCGGACATACAGGACTTTATTTCCCGCATCCGCAGGATCGTCGATGACTTCGGCAAAGCGATGAGTCCCCAGCATGCGCCAGGCGGTTGCTGCTCCACTGGAGAAATCGCCATTCTGGATCAACTCCCGGTTTCCAACGTTGACCTCCTTGACGCTAATATCATCGATCAGGATTTCGCCCGCATCCAGGAGGCCGAAGATGAACTCGTGAAAGTGCGTCGGATCATTTCCTGCCGAGGCGCCACTCGATGAGTAGCTGAAGGTCTGCCATTCGCTCTTTGCTCCCTCATCGCTCGCAGCCCAGGACTCCGCTTTCGAGTTATCAGAGCGCGGATCACGGAGTTCAAGACTTGGCCCGTAACCATCTGTGGTTTCCGGCCAACGCCCCCCGTCTGCATATGTCACCTCATTTACAGGATTGCCGTTGGCATCCACCAACCGAAGTCGCTCGCCGCCACGGGAGAGATTGCCGCTCCAGTCCCCCAGGATTGTCGCCGCTGGATACTTGGTACGGAGCAATGCCGCATTGCGGGCCACCACGAGATATTGTCCTGCCCCAAGGCTCGTGCCTGCAGGGAAAACAAACGAGATTCCCTCATCGAAGGCCCAGCCACTCAGGTCAACACTTGCTCCGGAACGGTTATAAAGTTCGATCCACTGTTCCTCCGATTCTCCCCCAGGCACGGCCGGGCGCGGATGATACATGATTTCATTCATCACCACGGCTGTGTTGAGATTGAAATCATTAGCTCCACCGAACGTCGCCGCAGCCGGACGGAGCCACGCATTCGCATGCTGCGGGGAGCGGCCACGCAAGCGATTCGTTACAGTCTGTGCATCGGCGACTCCGGCGGAGCCTGGCCGGTAGAGGAATAACCGTGCGCCCTCCAATGGCGTGAAGCCAAGCTGTGTATTAGACAGGGATAGGAAGGCGCCAGCTTCCAACATCTGGGCCGGAAGCGCATAACTTCCACCGCTGGAGGAGACGACCGTATACCCGGTGAGATCGATCGCAGTGTTGCCGAGGTTTGCGAGTTCGATCTGGAAGCTGGGATCTGTGGCCGCAGCTATTTCATTGAGGACGAGCCCCGCAGGCGTTGCCGCTGGAATCGGCGAAGGTTGTTCGGTCGCGGTGAGTGAGAGACCGAAAACCATGTCCGAGCTGGATGCGCTTCCCTGGTGCACCTCAACGGCGAGCACGTTGTTCCCCACAACGAGCGCCGATGCAGGCACGCTGAAGATGGCTGACAAGGAGGCATCACTGACAGAACTGGACGCAAACGTCCCATGCGATACCGCCCCCGCAGGCATATTGAACCGATGGATCTCCTGCCCGTTCAGGTAAACGATTGCTCCATCATCCACGAGAAGACGCAGTGACAATGCCGTTCGCCCGGGATTACCGTTAAAAGTGAACGCACGGCGGAAATAGTACGTGGTCGAACCGAGTGGAAGCTCGGTGGCCAGGATTCCTCCTCCACCGATGGCTGCCGGATTCGAAGAACCATCGGCAAGCGCGCTGACCTCGCCGCTAGATAAGGCCCGATTCCAGATTGCGACGTCATCCAGCTTTCCCTGCCAGTTCTCACCAGTTCCTGCTCCACCAAAGAGCAACGGTTGTGGATTCTCCAGCCCTCGTGTGATCGTGCGGGTGCCAGCCGAGGCGCCGTTACGGAAATAGGTGAGCAAAGAGCCTTTCTTTACCAGGGCATGATGCACCCAGGTGTTAGTAGGGAAGCCCGAATAATCGAGGTCATCTCCCGCACCGTTACGGTGAAATTCGAAAAGGCTTGGCGTGAACTTGATGAATTCACGCGGATTCCAGTCCGTACCGCTTGGGTTGAAGCGGTTTCCAACGACTACATTCGACCCCGAACTCTCCGTACTGTTTGCCCAGAACGACCAGGTAAAGTCGTTCGTAAGCGTCATCTGCGGAATCGTGGTGCTGCCGGCATTCACATAATCGTTCGAACCATCGAACTGGAGCACCCTTCCGCGCTGCGGATCGTTCACCCATGTCGGACCGTTGACGAGCTGAGCACCGACTCCATCCGGCACGACGTTTGGAGCGAGGGTTCCCGCAGTTTCGTCCAGCGGCCAGTATCCCGCCAACCCTGCACCACCTCCACTCGTCCCTGCAGCTCCCGCATACAGGAGGCCGGGTCCATTCGACCAGGTGGAGTCATCAAATACAGCCGTTTTCCAATCCGCCGGTGGTGCCTGTGGTCCGGCAAAGTACTTCCACGAGGATTCCAAGGCAGTCAGGGAACTGGTCACTGCAGCCTCACCCGGAATTGCAAAATTCGCCTTTCCCGGTGAACCACCGAGCTCCGCGCTGGCGGTCCAGTTTGCCGAAGAGGAATCACCAGACCCTTGATTGCGCTTGGCCAGGGTCACACCCGAGCCATCCGCAGCAACTGGCCATTCCCCTGCATCACCGTATTCCAGCAGATCCATCACACGCCCATTATTATTCACCAGCGATAGAGTCTCCCCCGAATTATTCAATTGCCCTGAAAAAGGACCGAGCGTCGTGATTCCACTGAACGCGGCATCGCCGGGCGCCGCAGCAATCACCAGATAACCGCGCCCCGGAATCACCGTCCCGTCCGGGAACGTAAAATCCACCCCGCCTTTGATCTGCCACCCCGAAAGATCGACATTCACCCCCATCAGGTTCCGCAGTTCGATCCATTCGGAACGACCCGGCAATGGATGATACTGCACTTCATTGAATACAACCACGCTGTCTTCCTCTGCCTGTACGCTGATCGGCACACAGGCGAAGAAGACAAGCGCCAACCACAGGGGGAACTGGAGGCGGCTCATAAGAAACGATTCTGGGGGATGCTCCAGAGCAACCA
>CBINJX010000408.1:0-5418 GCA_966251085.1 uncultured Verrucomicrobiales bacterium | reverse complement strand
CAAGGGCAACAAGGGCAACAAGGGCAACAAGGGCAACAAGGGCAACAAGGGCAACAGCCCCCGCAGCTGGCGCAGGCACCTCAAAACGCTTCACCGGCTGGGCCTCAAGGTGAGCAGTCGCAATCGGGAGAGCCGGGCTCGCAGCCTCCCTCGCAACAGGGACAACAGTTCAAAACCACCGCAGCTTCTCCCCAGGAGCAGGTATGGATGGCGCGCACACTGGACATGCTCGATTCCGCTCTGCATGGCGAAGGAGGGCAGCAACAGGGGCAATCTCAACAGCAAGCGCAGTCGCACTCCGGTAATCAGGCTTCACAGCCGGGACAGCAGCAAAGTGGTCAGCAGGGGGCTTCCGAATCAATGGCAAAGGCGAAGCAGGCAATGGCCGCGGCCGCGAAGGCGGCCGCATCCGCCATGCGTGCGTCGCGCTCCCAGGAGAGCCAGAGCATGCAGCCTCCGAACAGTGCACTTGCACAGGGTGATCAACAGCCAGACTCGCAAAACGGCGCGGATGCGAATGGGCCGGAAGGTAAGAGTGGCACACTGCCTGGGCTGCAGGCTGGCGCTCGCGATGGCGATTGGGGCAAGTTGCCGAAAAAAGTCGCGGAGCAGTTGAGTCAGGGAAAGCGTGAAACAGTTGCAGGTGAGTACCGCAATCAGGTGGAAACTTATTACCGAGTAATCGCCGAGCGGGCGAAGCAGCAATGAATCCCTCTACTCCTTCCAGCAATATCCACTGCAGTGCCGTGAAACCGCGTCGGTATTTCGCGAACGTCCTTGCCGGGACTGTTTGCACAGTGTTGGTCTCCTTTTCTTCTGCTGCCGCTCAGTCGAAAGAGCAGGTGAATGATGTACTGCGAAAAGCCACACAATACCTCCTCACTCAGCAGCAAGAGACAGGAGCCATTGTCGAGGGAAAGAAGCACGAGCGCAACCAGATGGCGATGACCTCACTCGCTATCCTGGCGCTCACCTCGATGGGGCATCAGCCTTCCGACACCACGCCGGAGGGCCAGACTCTTAAGCGCGCGCTCAGCTATATACTTCGTCCGGAAGCACAGGAGCCAGATGGATATCTGGGAGGTAAGGACGGATCGAGAATGTACGGACATGGCATTACCACGTTGATGCTCGCGGAAATGCTTGGAATGGGTGCGGATGCGACGCAGGACGAACTTATTCGCACGCGGTGTCGCAAGGCGATTGAACTGATCCTCCGGGCACAGAAGGTTCCGAAAAACGACAACAATCGGGGCGGATGGCGTTACACGCCGGATTCTGGTGATTCGGACATGTCGGTCACCGTGTGGCAAACGATGGCGCTTCGCGCTGCGAAGAACGCCGGGATGGATGTTCCGCGTGAGGCGATTGAAGAAGCCGTGAATTACATCAAGCGGTGTTATGAACCTGAGAGAGAACGGCGTGGCGGGAAAGAAGAGGCACCGGAAATTGGCAGCTTTGGCTATCAGGGGCGTGGACGGGAACTGTCGACTACCGCTGAGGGGCTCCTCGCTCTGCAGGTCTGCGGTGAATATGCATCCGAGGAGGTCATCGGTGCCTCGAATCGTCTTCTGCGTGACGGGATTCGGCCAGGCGAACGCTGGTTCTACTATCTGACCTACTACTATGCGCAGGGAATGTATCAGCGCGGGGGGCAACACGCTGAGGAAGGACGGCGAGTGGTAGCTGAGGTGCTGCTGCCACTACAAGGACGCGACGGATCCTGGGAAGGGACCGGGGGTGAAGAGCGGCAAGGCGGCAAAATCTACGCTACCTCGATGGCGGTGCTTTCCTTGGCGGTGAAGAATCATTTCCTTCCGATTTATCAGCGCTGAGAGTTGCTGAAGGTGGCTCAGTCAGTTGTCTTTCACGTCTATTTGAGCTGAAAAGATAACCGCGAAAGCACTGCCCTGACTCAACCTTCCAAGGATTACCCGTAGCTCCGCGCAGTGAGCAGTAAACACGCGCCTGCTGTGGTCGCGCCGAATCAGATGGGGCATGGCTTCCGTACTCGCTCCCGCTGACCCGTCACTGAATCAAGCGCCTCCTGACGTTTGCTCAAAATGGATGGAGGCAATGCGGAGAGGGGATTTTGAATCGGCATGGCGCCAGACCGACCGGATCGAACTTCCACGACAGAGGGCGGAGCGCTGCGGTAATTTCGTCCGGGCCGCGCACCATCTGGTTTGGAATGGTGCGCCCTTTGATAACCGTCGCGTTCTGGTTCGGTGTGAACATGGTCTTGGCGATACGATTCAATTCCTGCGCTACATTCCCCGTCTGCGCCAGCGTGCACGTTCGGTGATCCTGAAAGTGCAGCCGATGCTTCTTCAACTGTGCACGGGCATGCCCTCCATTGATCTGTTACGTGATGCGTGGACGACTGACCCTGACCCCGTACATGACGTTGCGATAGAGTGCATGGAGTTTGCCTATGCTTTCCGCGACACGACGGAAACGCTCCCAACAGAGGTGCCATATCTCCCGATTGAGCAAATACGAGCATCCTCGCGGGTCTGGAGTTTCCGTGATCCGCAACGATTGAATGTCGGGTTGATCTGGGCTTCCAGCGCATGGGATTCGACCCGATCTCTTCACTTGGAACAACTTGCTCCCTTAGCCTCGATTCCTAACGTCCGATTCTTCAGCCTCCAGCAAGGTCCGGAAGCGGATCAGGTCGAGCGTGCACCGTTTCCGGTCACGGTTCTGTCGCAGAACACTCGGCAGATCGTGGATGCCGCGGCGGCGATGCTCTCGATGGATCTAATCATTACCGTTGATAGCATGACTGCTCATCTCGCTGGCGCATTGGGACGCCCGGTCTGGACGCTTCTGCAGGAGAATGCCGACTGGCGTTGGATGCAGGGGAGGAACGACAGCCCATGGTATCCGACGATGAGCCTCTTCCGCCAGCCGCAGCAGGGAGAGTGGGGGAAGGTGATCGAGGAAGTAAAAATGGAACTCGAGAAGTTGACGCAAGCCGACCGGAGACGGGCCGCCTGAGGCAGGGATTTTGACTCCCCTCCGGCTGTGGGTGAAGGCCGCATGTACGTAACCGCTTCGTCCCAAGTCTTCTGTCGTTCGTCCCATATTCCTCGCGTCGTACATGGTGCAAGCCATCATCCGCGTCCATCACACGGATCGACGCGATGAAATCTTTTAAACTGCCTCTCACGACCACCCTGCTTGCTGCCGGACTCGCACTTGCGAGCAGCGTCGGCGCTCAGCAGCCGGCTCCTCCACAAGATCTCCCACCCGGTCCTCCGGCTGATGCACCGGGCGAGCGCCCACCCTTCGGCCCGGGTGGCCCGCCGCGGGGTTTCGGGCCAATGCAGGGGGAAATCAAACTGGTCGAGAAGTTCGATAAGAACGGTAATGAGCGCCTCGAACTGGATGAGCGAAAGGCAGCTCGCGAGTTTCTCGCCAAAGAACGTGCGGAGGGTCGGATGGGCCGGGGTGGATTCGGTGGGTTTGGGCGTGGTCCCCGAGGGCAGGGACGTCCGCGTTCAGGGGAGCCGGGAACACAGGGTGTATCAACTCCGGACGCGCCGGACCGGCGTCGTGGAGAAGCCCCGCCGTGGGGACGCCGGGAAAATCAGCCACCACCGGAGCCTGGCCGGAAAATAACTCCGGAAGAGGTGAAAAACTATCGCGCTGTACCGCTGTACGACTTGGGGACCCTGCGCACCGTATTCCTCGAGTTCGAGGCGCCCGACTGGGAGAAGGAACTCATGGACTTTCATGGCACGGATGTGGAAGTCCCTGCAAAATTCACGGTGGATGGGAAGACATACGAGAACGTCGGCGTTCACTTCCGTGGTATGTCGTCTTTCATGATGGTCGGGGAAGGACGCAAACATTCCCTGAATCTCTCCGTCGATTTCGTTCACGATGACCAGCGGCTTGGTGGTTATCGCACGCTGAATCTGCTCAATTCCGCAGGCGACCCAACCATGCTACGGGCGGTACTCTATCATCAGATTGCGCGCGACTACATCCCGTCTGCCAAAGCAAACTGGATGCAGGTTGTGATCAACGGCGAAAGCTGGGGTGTGTATGTAAACGTCCAGCAGTTCAATAAGGACTTCATCGAGGAATGGTTCGACACGAAGAAAGGCGCCCGATGGAAAGCACCTGGCAGGCCGAATGGTAACAGTGGACTCGAGTATCTCGGGGACGACGTAGCCGAGTACAAGAAGCGCTTTGAAATCAAATCCAAGGACGATCCGAAGTCGTGGGAATCGCTCATTGAGCTATGTCGCGTGCTGAATCAGACGCCCGCGGATCAGCTCGAAGAGAAACTCTCGCCGATTCTCGATATCGATGGCGCACTGAAGTTCCTCGCGCTCGAAAACGTTTTCATCAACACCGACGGGTACTGGACGCGTGCGAGCGACTACAATCTCTACCAGGACGAAAAGGGTCGTTTTCACATCATCCCACACGATGTAAACGAAACATTCCGTGCACCGGAAGGTCCTGGAATGCGCCGCCAGCAGGAGGGCGACCGGGGTGGGCGTGGTGTAGAACTGGATCCGTTCGCCGGGGCTGACGATGCGCGCAAACCGCTCCTGTCTAAGCTGCTCGCCGTGCCGGCTCTTCGTCTGCGCTACACAGGGTATGTGCGTCAGATTGCAGAGGAGTGGCTCGACTGGAACAAACTCGGACCGCTTGCAAAACAATATCAGGCGCTGATTGCCGATGAGGTAAAAGCCGATACCCGCAAGCTCGCCAGCTACGAACAATTTGAGAACGGTGTTGCAGGCGCTGCGGAAAGCGTTGAACAGGGCGGAATGCGCGGTCCCGGGCGTGCTCCAATGAGCCTCAAGAGCTTCGTGGAGCAGCGGCGGGCGTTTTTGCTCAATCACCCCGAGATCCAGAAGCTCTCGGCAACTGCTTCCGGTAAAGAGGGATAGTTTCCAACTGCGATTGGTGAAAGGGATCGGCGAGCTTCGAAGGAATTCACCGATTCCTGCCATCGCAGGTGCATCTTTGTGGTAGAGTCCTCACATAACGAATGACGCCCCGGTAACTGGCGGTGCGACTGCCAACCGCCGGAAACTTCATCGGTCTTCACTTCAACCCGCCACGCCTGCCCTGTTACTCTCTACCTCCATTCGCTCGCTTCTCAGGGATTGGCTGCTCTCGTTTCTTGGCTGGGGCATGGTGGCATTTGCACTAGGTGCAAACTTCGTCCTCAACAGCTCCGCACAATGGAGCGAGGCAATCCGGCCGAGCTTGCGGGACTGGCTGCCGTGGGCGATTCTCACCCCTCTTCTTTTCCGTCTGGCAATGCGGCTGCCGGTGGATCGCCAGAGATGGAAAATTGCGCTGCCGGTACATATCGCCTGCTGCATTCTGGTATTAATGGCCGCTCAATGGTGGAAAGGGATACTCGGCCCGAAGTTTGGTCCCGGT
>CBINJX010000407.1:0-5419 GCA_966251085.1 uncultured Verrucomicrobiales bacterium | reverse complement strand
TCGAAGAGGTTCCGTCCCAGAGCCCAGGGTTGCGAGGAACGAGCTACCCTGGGTGGAAACAAACAAGCGCCTCTACCCCGAAGGGGTTGCGTCCTTCTCAGGCGCGCCCCCTCTGGTTCGAGACCATTTCTCCGGACGCAACCCCGTTGGGGTTGGCACGCCTTTTCACCTGTACCCAGGGTAATCCCGCATTCGCGGGAAACCCTGGGCTCTGGGACGTAATCCCTTCGGGATAGAAGGGCAGATCGGCGGATGTAAAAATGGCCAAAGTCGAGCTGAGAACTGAGCACTTTCTTCCCGCCTTCACGCGCCCAGCCCGTTGGATGCTCCCGACCATTAACTTAACCCAAGTTGCCAGTTACCTGCGAGGAAAGCAGGAGCGTGGCAACTTGGGGAATGAACGATACAATCACTGCAATTTTCGTTCTGGTGGACGATGTCCTCAAGGGAATGCGTGGAGAAAACTGCGAGGACATTCGTCGGCAGATGAGCGATGCCGAGGTGCTGACGACGGCTCTGGCCGGCGCCCTGTATTTTGGTGGCAACATGGAGCGCGCCCGCGCCTGCCTGTGCATGAATGGGATGGTTCCCCGCATGCTCAAGAAGAGCCGCTTCAATCGCCGGCTACATGCCTTGGGCGGTTTTCTTGAAGCCCTTTTCTTTCACTTTGGAATGGGACTGAAGGAACTCACTGCCCACAGCCGCTTTCTGGTCGATAGCTTTCCGGTGCCCATCTGCGACAACTACCGCATTCCCCGGGCCCGGATTGTTCATGACGAGGCTTTCCGTGGAAAGATCGCTTCCAAGCGGCGTTACTTCTACGGGGTAAAGGTGCAAGTGGTGACCACTGAAGAAGGCTTCCCGGTGGAGTTTGCCATTCTTCCAGGCTCGGCAGCCGACGTCCACGGCTACGATGTTCTACCTTTGGCTCTGCCGAAAGGCAGTGAACTCTACGGAGATGCCGCTTACTGCTCCTACTGGCGCGAAGACACCCTGATTGAACTCGATCAGCTTGCTCCTCAGATCTGCTACGCGCGCAGCGCTAAACAACGCCGCCAGTCCCCGGAGAAAGAAGGCTTCAAGAAGCTGACCCGCAAGTACATCGAAAGTGTTTTCAGCGCCATCACCAACCTCTTTCCCCGGCACATCCACGCCACCACCTTCCGCGGCTTCCAACTCAAGCTCTGTCTCTTCCTCTCCGCATTTACTTTCGAGAAGGCTCTCTCTCGCTGAGCACATTCTTCTCTTCAGCTTCAGCCCACCGCCAGACTAACTGGCAACTTGGGTTAACTTATTGAAGGGCCCACCTGCGCCGCACGCGGGCTCGCCGAAGCAATGATCTTTGGAGATTGCACCTCCGCTTCGATCTGGCGGCCGAGAAAATCGAGCAGCACCTTCACGCGATCCTTTCCGGGGAGTAACTGAGTCACCACCGCCTCCAATCCCTGAAACGCCCCTTCCACGATCTGCACGGTATCGCCCACGTGCAGCTGCGGATCAAAGATGATCACCTCATCGTCCCCTCCAAGTTTCCGGAGCGCAGCGACCGTGTCTTCATTGAGTACTGCCACTCGATCTCCGAAATGGACGATCGAGGAAATACCGGGTGAAAACTGCACCTGGCGGTGAAGATCTCGATAGTTGAAGCAGGCAAAGAGATAACCCGGGAAAAGCGCCTCCACGAACCAGACCGCTCCACGCTTGGTCGGTTTACGGAAGCGGAGACGCGGTGAGAAAGCTTCTACCCCCAGTACGGTGCGCAAGCCTGCCGCGGCGAGATGCTCATGCTTTGGTTGCGCCTTGAGGCAGAACCACAAAGCTTTTTCCTCCTTACCGAGCTGTGCCGAAGACAACGTCATAGGTTCGATCTGTTTCTATACCTGCCGCCGTGCGCTGATTGTTTTCAGACCGTCATTGCGCCCGACGTGCCGAAATAATCACAGATTTTGGGACTGACAAGCAATCAGCTTCTCATACACGCGTACAGCTGAGAGCGTGCCCGATCTGGCTGCCCGGGCAGCAATTTACAACCGCACTCCGAGTTGCAAAACGGCCTGATCAGGACGATGAATCGATATCATTTATGAAAATGCTTTCATAAGTTATATTCAGCCTCGAAAGGCTATGCTGATCTACCTCAAGGTGAGGGCAGCGGCGGTAGCGATCAGCGGCTCGGACGAGGTGCAGCCGCCAAATGAAAATCTCTCCAGATGTCCTTAAGCCGCATCCATTCTTCGCCCTCTTTCCTTATCGTACCCTCAAGCGTCTCGCGACTGATTCTGCCGTCACAGAGTATCCCAAAGGAGCCACAGTTTTCGGAGCCGGTGATCGCTGCGATGCGATCTACGTAATCATCAGCGGGCGCTGCGAAGCGCGTACTTCGGGAAGGAATGGGGCGTCGGTCGTCGAGGCGGTGTTTGGTCCGGGCGATCTCCTTGGCGAGCGGGCGTTTTTCCACGCGGAGCCTCATACTGCAACGGTAACGGTAGTCACGCGCTGTGTGCTTCTGCGAATCCCGGTGGAGGAGCTCGATGCACTTTTCGCGAAAGATTACAAACTCGCGGCACGATTCTCCCATCTGCTGGCAAAACGCTGGAGTGTGTTGGGGACGCGTCAGCCGGAGCGTGGTTCTCGTGTGCGGCGGGTGGTCTCATTTCTCTCGATGGAGCAGGGGATTGATTCCCAAAGCGTGGTGGAGCGTCTCGCAACTGCGCTAAGTGATATTTCACATCAGCAGATTTTGCTCATCCATCTTTCCCGCCGGGAGAATGCAGATCTGCACCCTTGGGCAAAGCATGATCCCTGTCTCGACGGAGAGTTTCGTTTCCGTCGGGAGGTGCGGAGCAGTGGAGCGGGGTTCTGCGAGATGCGGCTGCCGGTGGATGCCAACCCTCAATATGCCGCAAGCGTGGCGCCGCTGATTTCCCACTGCGGCCGTCATTATGACTATGTGCTGATCCATGGCGGCGCCGATCTGCCTGGGCGTACTGCACGGGAAGTAGTGCTCCAAGCGGATCTGGCGTACGTGCTCCTGCGGCCGCAGGGGCCGGATATGGCGCAGTTCGATCTGCTCGTCCGATCGCTCAACGATACGTCGGCCTACGCGACACGGCACATTCGGCCGGTAGTCTTTTCGAGTGACCCGGATCGGGCAGCTACTGCCGATGCGGCGCTTAGGCGCAGTGCCGGGCTGCCTGGTCATTGCATCAATCATTTTCCCTCGAGTAGTTCCGGCAGCGATGTCGATCGAGGCGGTGCACTTTGCATTAATCGCATGGCCCGCGAGATCGCACGCTGCCGGATTGGGCTCGCACTTTCTTCCGGTGGAGCCAAAGGACTGGCGCATGTCGGTGTGATCCAAGTGCTGGAAGAGAACGGGATCGAGGTCGATGCGATTGCGGGCGCTAGTATGGGAGCTTACGTCGGTTCGCTCTGGGCAAAGGGGTTGGACGGAGCCGAGCTGGAGCGCCTCGCGCGAGAGTACGAAGGGCGGTGGGGATTACGCTCGATCATCGATCCGGTATTCCCACCCCGCCTCGGGTTCATTCGCACCAGTCGCATCGCGAGGCGGCTGCGCTCATCGCTTGGCGACATCGAGTTTGCAGGGATGCTGCGGCCGCTGCGCGTGGTGGCGACGCATCTCGATTCCTTGGGACGCGTGGTGTTTGACTCCGGCCAGGTGGCGTCCGCCGTGGAGGCGAGTATTGCCATTCCCGGGATCTTTATGCCGGTGTGTTTGAATGGCGAAAATTATGTGGATGGCGGAGTTACGGATCCGCTTCCTGTCGGCGTCCTGGAGGAAATGGGAATCGAGCGGATCATTGCCGTGAATGCCATTCCGACTGCGGAGCAATTGCACTGTTGGGTCCGGGCCGAACGCGAGGCCGAGGCTCGCCGGAAACGCCGCTGGTCCATCGGTCGCACGCTGAATCAGCACCTAAACTATTTCGCCCGGGGTAACGTCTTCGATACCATGATCCAGGCGTTTGTCGGAGCGCAAATGCTAGTCGCCGAAAATGCCACCCGGCGTGCGGATGTGGTGATGCGCCCGGTGGATTGTGATGGCTGGTGGCACGACTTCAGTCATCCGGACAAATATCTCGACCTGGGGCGGCAGGTGGCCGAGGCGGCGCTCCCTCAGATTCTTGCTCTCGCAAACTCAACTCCTCCCTCACATGAGCACTCCACATTACAAAAAAAGACTGTGGCCTTCCCCTCCGCTCTCAGGGCTGCGTGACTGGCAGATGGCCCGCCTGCGTCGCTACCTGAGCGACACGGTCCTGCCGTTCTCCACGCATTATCGCCGGCTCTTTCAGCAGGAGGGGCTCACGGTGGATCAGCTCCGCAAGGTGGACGACCTGCGGCGGATACCCTTCACGAGCAAGGCGGACTTTTGTTCCACTTTTGATAATCCAGACCCTGTCCGTGAGTTCGTGCTGATCCCAGACCGCAACGTCCTCGCGAAGCGCCCGCGCACCATTGCAAAGGCGTTGCTGCGAGGGCGTGCGGCTGTAGCGGATGGGTTTGAGCGCGAATACCGGCCGCTGTTGCTCACCAGCACCACCGGACGTTCCGCCGATCCGGTGCCGTTTCTTTATACCGCGCATGATATCGAGAACCTGAAGCTCGGTGGAGCGCGCGTGTATGACACTTGCGGTGCGGAGAAGGAGATGCGGATGCTGAACATGTTCCCTTATGCGCCGCATCTCGCTTATTGGATCGCGCATTACGGCGGCACCGAGTTTGGCGTCTTTGTGTTAGGCACTGGTGGAGGCAAGGTGATGGGCACAGAGGGCAATTTGCGGCTGGTCCGGAAGATCAAGCCGGAGGTGCTGATCGGCATGCCGACCTTTGTGTATCACATGCTCAACGAGGCGCTGCGCGAGGGTGTGATGATGCCGCAGTTGAAGAAGATCGTGTTAGGCGGTGAGAAGGCCCCGCTCGGAATGCGGCGCAAACTTCGTGCGCTCGCAGCGGAACTCGGCGCCGAGAAAATTGATGTGATCCGGACCTACGGTTTTACCGAGGCGAAACTCGCGTGGGCGGAGTGCCCGTTTCCGGAAGATGCCGGATCGGCGGGTTACCATGTGCATCCGGATCTCGCTCTGATCGAGATCGTCGATCCGAAGACTGGTGAACCGCGTGGAGAAGGGGAGCCGGGCGAGATTGTCTTCACACCGCTGGATGCCCGCGGTTCTGTCGTGCTGCGCTACCGAACTGGAGACTGCATCGATGGAGGACTGGTTTATGAGCCATGTCCGTTCTGCGGCCAAGTGGTGCCGCGACTGGTGGGTGACATCTCGCGCAACTCCGAGATCAAGGAGCTGCGCATCGAAAAGCTCAAGGGCACGCTGATCGATTTCAATCATCTCGAGCATGTGCTCGTCAATGTGGAGCACTTCGGCACCTGGCAGGTGGA